>CAZZED010000062.1:0-3686 GCA_964653115.1 uncultured Candidatus Saccharibacteria bacterium
GGAAGGCCGAGATGCTTGAGCGCGAGCGAAGCCGCGATCGCCACGCCGTAACCCGTTGAGCCAAGCTCATGAGGCAGACCGCCGAGACGCTTAGGCTTGCCGGTCGCGGTAATCCGCGAGCCGGCGGCCTTCACGAAAATCGCCATCTCCTTCTCGGTCATATTAATATCTGGCCCAGCGATGTAGAGCTTGGGGAGGAAGGGCTTGAGCTCCCGCGCGAACCAAGCGACGATGCGCGCCTTCTTCTTCGCGTCACCCGACTTGGGGTCATAGGCAATACCGGCCTTAGCCCCACCAAAGGGGATACCGGCGAGAGCATTCTTATACGTCATCGCCCGCGCGAGACGCGCCACTTCTTCCACGGTGACGCTTGGCGTCATCCGAATCCCGCCCTTGCCGGGGCCAAGCGTCGTGTTATCAATCACCAAGAAGCCTTCTACCCCCTCCTCATGATTCTGCACCTTAATCACATACCTCGGCCCGATTGGATTTAACATATTTGATAACTCTACCGTCTTGTATAGAAATAGGCAATATGTATAATTAAGTCATGTTTACTACTATTGAAAAACCTATTCTTCAAGCGCGACGCGAAATTGCCACGGTTCTTCGACGTTATCAATTACAGTGGGAAGAAGTAGCCCCCGATCGAGATGATTTGATTTGGAAAAAAATTAAACCACTAGCCAAAAAAGTACGCAAAGAATTGTTCCGCAAATCGTACCCATCGCTTGGCTAGATGATTGAACCAGCGCGAGTCAATATTTTCCTAGATTCAAGTATTCTCATCGCCGCCTTACTTTCCCCGACTGGTGGCTCTGCCCGTTTGTGTCGGGAATCTAGAGCTAATAATCTGACGGCTTATATTAATCATTATGTTCGAGATGAAGTGAGAGAAGTGATTAAACGCAAATATCCTACCAACCTTGATAGATTAAATCTCTTGTTCAACTGGAGTAAGTTCAAGATCATGGTTAACCCTAAGGTGAACTTGGTGGAGAAAGTTAGCAAACTAATAAACTTGGAAGACGCTCCTATTTTGGCTGGAGCATTAGAACAGGAAGCAAATTTCTTAATCACCTTAGATCGAAAAGATTTTATGACACCAAAATTGAAAAAGTTTTCTCTGCCAACCATTATCACCACACCTCAAGAATTCTTCCAACAATATTACAAATAAGAAAAGAGACGCGCGCGGGCGTCCCTTGGGGAATGATCTGGGGGGTGATTTTGAGATACTTTATCTCTTACCGATAATTCGATACCTCGTACTTGGGGCAGTTCCCTTTTGCAACTTCAATTCCAGCCCTCTTCTGATGATCCGATTTGAGATTCTGCCAGCAACAATCACACCAATTACGACGACCAAGAGCACAATACCCGCTAGCTTCATTTTCTTCTCCGTTTTTACCTTACATTGGTAGGAGCGACTCACGTGTTCGCCCTCAACCAATCCAACCTAAAGCTGGCATATTGTGATTTGCTTGTCAAGCTAGGCAAAGGGATACAAGTAGTGTAGTATTCAAGCCATGAAATTTGCTGTGATTAAAACGGGGGGAAAGCAATACCGCGTCGCGGAAGGCGACGTCTTAACGATTGAGAAACTACCAGAAATGGTCGGGGAGAAAGCGGTGTTCAAAGAAGTGCTCTTACTCGATGACGGCGAGCAAACAACTATTGGCCAGCCATTTATCTCCAGCGCCACAGTCACGGCTGAAGTGACCGCCACCGGCAAAGGGAAAAAAGTAGTGATTGTAAAATATAAACCCAAAGTTCGTTATCGGGTGAAGCGCGGTCACCGCCAAGTTTTCACCAAGGTGAAGATCACTACGATCGATTCGCCAAAGCGCTCTTAATCGTCTCGGCGTCGGAATACTCAAGCTCCGTGCCGGTTGAGAGACCCCGACCCAAGACTGTCAATTTTAAATCTTTATCCCCAACGAAGCTGGCTAATTCTTGTTTCAGAGATTCGACAGTGTGATCACCCTCCGGATTCACCGCCAGCGCTACAATTATCTCTTTAAGCTGATCCATTTTTATTCGACGGGCAATCACCGTTAGTAGTTCATTGAGGCGCACTTTCGACTTCGGATCTTTTTCTAAAATAGGAATGAGCCCGCCTAAGACGAAGAAGTGCCCGGCGTACGTGCCCGACTGTTTGATCGCTTCTAAATCCGCATCTTTTTCCACAATCATTAGCAGGGAAGAATCTCGATCTTGGTCAGCACAGAGATTGCAAACTCGAGTGACCGTTTGACCGTTGCTAGAATAGAAACGGTAACACTGCCCACATTGCGCCACGACCGAGGTGAGCTCCCGGAGTTGAGTCACAAGATAGTCAATTGAACCGCGCCCCTCATGGAGGAGGTGATAGACGAAGCGGCGCGCCTGCCGCGGGCCGGTGCCGGGGAAGCGCCGGAAGGTCTCGACTAGACGATCAACAATGTTGTCTGGCATAAGGATAAAAAATTAAAACGCGCCGAAATCATTCTTCTCGGCCGTCTTCTCGAGACTAGTGAAGCTCACCCGCTGCTCGTCGAAGTAGAGTTCAATCGAGCCGGTCGGACCGTTGCGATGCTTCTCGATCATAATCTCGGCGATATTCTTCTTGTCTGACGCTTCATCATATTTATCTGGCCGGTGGATAAACATCACCACGTCGGCGTCTTGCTCAATCGAACCCGAGTCACGGAGATCAGAGAGACGCGGTCGGCCACCCCGTTGCTCCACGGCGCGGTTGAGCTGGGAGAGGGCGAGGACGGGGATATCAAGTTCGCGCGCGAGCCCCTTGAGGGAGCGCGAGATCTCTGTCACTTGCTGAACCAGAGAATCACTATCGCGCCTGGGGATCATCAGCTGGAGATAATCAACGACAATGAGCCCGAGATTGTGTTCGGCCTTGAGGCGACGGGCCACCGATTTCATTTTCGTAATATTATTTGAAGAGTCATCGTCGATGAAAAGCGGTGACTTGGAGAGCGAGTCGAGGGCGTCGCGAATGCGGGAGAATTCTTCATCGGCCGAGAGGCGACCAGTCCGAAGCTTCCACGAATCCACGTTACTCTCGGCGGCAATCAGGCGATCGACGAGTTGCTGGGAACTCATCTCGAGCGAGAAGACGCAGACGGGGATCTGTTGCTTGGCTACGTGGCGAGCGATGTCGAGGGCAAGCGAGGTCTTGCCCATTGACGGTCGCGCGGCCAAGATGATGAGATCAGACTTCTGGAGACCGGCCAGCTTGTGATCCAGGTCTTTAAAACCGGTTGGGATACCGCGAATCGTGTCGCCGGACTTGTGGAGGCGTTCGAAACGCTCCCACGCCTCGGAGAGACTCTCCTTGAGGGTGGTAAAAGTCTTTTTGGAAAAATTGATGATCCCGAGAATCGCCTTCTCGGCCGATTCGAAAATGTTGTCGATGTCTTCACCTTCATTGTACCCAAGTTGTGAAATGTTTTCGGCCGATTCAATCAAGTTCCGGAGTTGGGCCTTCTTCTTCACGATGCCGGCGTAATAGATTAGATTGCTCGCCGAGGGCACCATGTTTACGATCTCGGCCAAGTAGGCGGCGCCACCAATCCCCTCCAACTGCTTCACCCCTTGCAGGGCGGAAGTGACCGAGACCATGTCAATGGGCTCACTCTTGTCGAAGAGCTTAAGCATCGCCTTATAGATTCGACGGTGCTTCT
>CAZZED010000063.1:0-7340 GCA_964653115.1 uncultured Candidatus Saccharibacteria bacterium
AAGAAGAAGTTGACGCTCTTGAGGCCCTGAAGTCGCTCGGCTATTCGCACGGCGAAGCGCGCGAGGCGCTCAAAGCAGTCGCGAGAGAAGTTACTGGAACAAGCGAGCGGGTAAAACAGGCGCTGAAACTGCTCGGCAAATGATTATGGATTTTCTTCGCACAATAACACCTCGTTTTCTCTTTGCTCCCTACCACTACTTGCTCGCGCTTTTGAGCGCCGTAATCTTTGGATTTCCTTCGCGCAAACTGAAGGTCATTGCCGTAACGGGAACAAAAGGCAAGAGTTCGGTGGTGGAATTGGTAAGCGCGGTTCTTGATGAGGCGGGCTATAAAACCGCGCACGCTTCTACCATTCATTTCAAAATTGGAGAGAAGAAGGAGCGCAATCTCCACAAGATGACGATGCCGGGACGGTTCTTCTTGCAGCGGTTCTTGCGCCGCGCGGTGCGCGCGAACTGCACGCACGCGGTCATAGAGATGACCTCCGAAGGCGCGCGGCAGTTTCGTCATAAGTTTATTTCACTTGACGCGCTGATTTTCACCAACCTTGCGCCGGAACATATAGAATCGCACGGTTCGTATGAGAATTATGTGGCGGCAAAGGTCTCGCTTGCGCGGGCGCTGGAGCGCTCGCGGAAACGCGGCAAAATCCTGGTGGTGAATGGAGACGATAAAGAAGCGCCGAAGTTTTTGGAGGTCTTCACCGCTGGCGCAGAGATTATCTATACAAAAAAAGATGCGGGCAATCCTGTTGTCTCGTCTGAAGGAGTTGCGTTTGAGTGGCGAGGCGCGCGTATCAACTCAAAACTTCCCGGCGAGTTTAATCTCTATAATATCCTCGCCGCCGGGAGCTTCGCGGCGGCGGCTGGTATCCCGATTGAAAAGATTCGTGACGGCATTGCAAAAATAACGAGTATTCGCGGTCGCGCGGAACAAATTGAAGGAGGACAAGATTTCAGAGTGATAGTAGATTATGCTCACACCCCCGATTCACTTGAAAAACTTTATCAGACCTACGCAGGCAAGTACCGCATCTGCGTCCTCGGCAATACGGGCGGAGGCAGAGACCGGTGGAAGCGCCCCGTGATGGCGGGCATTGCGGAGAAGTATTGCGACGAGATAATTCTGACCAACGAAGACCCCTATGACGAAGACCCTTTGCAGATTCTGCGCGAGATGGCGGCTGGAATAAAAAATAAAAAACCAGTGGTGATTCTTGACCGGCGGACAGCGATTGCGTCCGCGATCCGCCGCGCGGAGCGCGGCTCTGCCGTCCTCATCACGGGCAAAGGTACCGACCCCTACATTATGGGTCCAAAAGGAACCAAAACTCCTTGGGACGACGCGACGGTGGTGCGCGAGGAACTAAAAGCTAGTAGCTAGAACCTAAAAGCTATTTTCATGCCCGAATTACCAGAAGTGGAAACTCTGCGGCGGGAACTGGCACGAATATTAATAGGCAAAACTTTCCAATCGGGAAAAATTTTTTGGTCGGGAACAATTAAACCATTATCACCCAAGCAGTTTCTGGATAAGGTTGTTGGGCAGAAAATTAAAAAAGTGGAACGGCGGGCGAAAGTGCTTCTGTTTGAGTTGGAAGAAAATCATTTGGCGATTCATTTGAAGATGACGGGGCAGTTAATCTATGTGCCTAAGCACGGGCAGATGATCTCAGGTGGTCACCCTCAACAAAATGCTTTTAATTATACCCGAGTAATTTTTAACCTCGACGATGGGAGTAAATTATTCTTCAACGATCTGCGCAAGTTCGGTTGGGTGAGAATTCTCTCGGCCGATCATAAAAAGATCTTGTTGGAAAAACACGGGGTAGAACCATTGTCGCCGCAGTTTACACTGGAAAAATTTTTAGAGATCATCAAGCGCTACCCCAACCGCCGATTAAAACAAACCTTGCTGGATCAATCTTTGATTGCCGGCCTCGGCAATATCTACGTCGACGAAAGTTGCTCCACCGCCGGCCTTCGGCCGGCACGGCCGGTAAAGACACTGACTGATTTGGAATTGAAAAAATTATACTGTGCTATTAAAAAAATTCTGAAACTCTCGATCAAGAAAGGCGGTACGTCGAGTAAGAATTATGTGCGAAGCGACGGTTCGCGCGGCGGCTTCGCCACCTGTCTGAAAGTCTACGGTCGCGGGGGTGAGCCCTGCAAACGGTGTTCGCCTAGTTTCGGCAAAACGGATCGTCCGTTAATTCAAAAAATCAAACTGGCCGGACGTGGCACTCACTATTGCCCGAAGTGCCAGAAATAGTCATATGTTAAATAAGATACGATCGTGGTCTTATTTATAATATTGCTTAAGTAGTGATTTGAAACAAAAAGATGCCGGTCGCGACGGCGACATTAAGGGACTCCTTCCGACCATGCATCGGAATCTCGGCTACAAGGTCGCAGTGTTTTAGAATCGCTGGGCTCAAACCAGTCACTTCATTACCAACGATAATCGCGGTGGGGCCGACAATTTTTACCTTTCGATAATCGATTGATTTTTCTGATTGTTCTAAAGCTATAAGAGTAAGCTTCTTGGCTTCGTTAGCTTGTAGCTTCTTTAGCAGGGGGGTTAAATTTTTGAATGATTGCCAATCAAGAATCTTCTCCGCGCCGAGCGCGGTTTTGGCAATTTCTTTGTCCACCCAACCCGCTTCGCCGAGCGAGCGAGGCGAGCCGAAGCGATCGAACGGCGCCGGCGTGTAACCGGTGAGGTAAATTTGACGAACGCCCGCCGCCTCGGCGGTGCGGAAGATCGCGCCCACGTTGTGGGCGCTCCGGACGTTGTGGAGGATGAGACAGACTTCGGTCATCATGGTAGGATATCAGGATGTTCCCTCTCTGGCCAAATATATTGAGCTTCTGGCCAAGCCTCTTCGATTACGGATTCATTGCCCCACTCGTTCTCCGACTCGCGCTCGGTGTCTCCCTTCTCGCTCTCTATCGCGCCACTTGGCGAAGCGCCCGAGGCTTCTTGGGCTCAATCGCCGGTATCTCAACTATTGTTGGCCTCGCTGTTCAACCAATCTCCCTTTTCATTATTTTGTTGTTGGTGGAAAAACTTTGGAGTAAACCCGAAGAACGCCTCATCGCTCTTCCCCTCCTCGCCATTGCCCTTGCCCTCCTTCTTCTCGGCCCCGGCCTCTTCGCCTTCGACTTGCCACTTTAAAAAGGCCTCATCTGTGTCCGCCCGGCAGGAATCGAACCTGCGACCGTCTGCTTAAAAGGCAGCTGCTCTACCGACTGAGCTACGGGCGGGACTAAAATTAAACAATAGCTTTTTATGCTTCTAAAATCAATCGCTCAAGGCTAGAGTCGAAGTCGGCGAGTCCGCGGCGAGCCTCGTGGTAGAGTTTCGTGAAGCGCGACGAGAGTCGGATCAGCTCCTCTATTTTATAATTCTTAAGCTGACGCTTGGCTTGTGATAACGGGTAGGGTTTGAGTGGCAAAGGGCTACCAGCTGGGGCGGTTGCCACAAGGAGTAAGGTCTTCACCTTCCAGGCGAACTTCCAGAAGATCTCTTCTGGCTGCACTCCTTGACGCAAGGCGTCGTGATAAAGGAGCCAGGCTTGTTTGCGATCACGGTTGCCCAGAGCATCCGCGACGATAAAGCGGTTCGCCAATTCAACTCGCCCCGCCCGCTCAACTTCACTTAATTTAAATTCTTTTACCTTCCCTTTAGCTTTTTCCACCAACCTTGCTAGGGCTTCTCCTTTCTCATTTTCGCTGAAGATAAAAATATTTTCGCTCGAGACCATGTCCGAAACTTGCTCAGTGATGAAATCTGTTAAATCAGAATTTGCGGACAATCGATCGAAGAAGGCGATTACTCTCCCACCCAAGAGAGACCGAGCCGAAACCGCTTCGCGTAAAACTTCAAACGTCGAATCTCCATCCGCGAGATCGAAGACGGGAGCTTCAGAATACTGCTCGCGCGCGACTAAGAATTCGGCTCGCGCCGCTCGCCGTGAAGCATCATAATTGTCGCCCCAATAATAGATAATCATATTGCTAGTTCAATCCCGACCGGACAATGATCGGAACCAAACACTTCATTCAAAATAAAAGCTCGCTTGAGTCTCGGCAAGAGATCCGAGCTCACGAAGAAGTAATCAATCCGCCAACCAACGTTGCGATCGCGGGCGTGAGACTTCTGATCCCACCAAGTGTATTGATTTGGTTCTTTCGAAAAGTACCGGAAGCTATCTACGAAGCCGGCGGCTAGAACCTCATCCAGCCACGCCCGCTCCGCGGGCAAGAAGCCAGAGATCTTCTCATTCTCCTTCGGCCGAGCCAAATCGATCTCTTGGTGCGCGGTGTTGATGTCACCGGCAAAAACGATTGACCGACCCTCGGCCCGAAGTTGCTTCAGATATTTTAGAAATTCGCGATAAAAATTTAATTTGTATTCCAAGCGCACCGGCGAAGACTTGCCGTTGGGGAAATAGATATTGAAAAAGATGAACTTCCCGAAGTCGAGTTCGAGCACTCGTCCCTCTTGCGAGAGCGGACTCGGGCCAAAATCAGTTTGCACGGCTTTCGGCTTAATCTTGGTGTAAACCGCCACCCCACTGTAACCTAGTTTCTCCTTCGCTCCATGCCAATAGGCTTCATACCCGTCGGGGTGACGAAGAGCGTGATTCAAAATTTTATCATCCGAGACCTTGGTCTCCTGAAGTCCGACGACGTCATAATTACTTTTCGTCAGCCAATCAATGAAACCTTTGCGTTCGGCCGAGCGGACGCCATTCACATTCCACGAGACGAGAATCACGGTTTAATCTTTTTCTCAATCAACCAGAGTAAGGTGAAGACGGCGAGGGTGAGTAGAGTCGCCAAGCCGGCCAAGAGGTAGAAACCGAACCCAGATGTCACCCCAATCGCCGCCGCCACCCAGAGGCCGGCGGCTGTCGTGAGGCCAGAGACGCGCGACTCTTGAAAAACGATTAGCCCCGCGCCGAGAAAGCCGATCCCCACCACCACTTGCGACGCCACTCGCAAGGGGTCAACCGCGCTTAAGCCACTGGTCTGGGCGACGACTAATTCTGACACCGCGACGAAGAGGGCTGACCCAAGCGAGACCAGGGCGTAAGTTCTAATTCCCGCCACCTTCCCCGCAATAGTTCGCTCTAGCCCGAGCAAACCGCCCAAGAGGGCGGCCACCACAATCCGAATAACGAAGGGCCACATCATCCTTTTATTATATTCCTTAGCCTATTTTACGACAATCTCACCACAGGCAATTTCGGTATCAATCTCCGCCACTGACTTTCGAACATCAATGGCCAACGGACCGCCGAGCTTAAGCGCGCCGAGTGAGGCCGTGAGGGTTGTCTTAGAAGCACCATTCTCCACCGCGCTCAAACTGTAAACGGGATCACCAATCTTATCGCAACTACCGATATGAATATGGGCGGGTTGCGGAATTCCTGGTGGCGCCCCTTCAAGATTGATTGCCACTTGCACTTGACCATCCACTTCGGTGAGCACCGCCTGACCGGTCTGGTTAGAACCATTCAAGGTTGAGAGGAGCACCGTCACTGATTTAACGGCCAATTCTTCTGGCCCAGCTCCGCCACTTCCAAAAATATACAGCCCAACAACAACCACCGCGATCAAAATAATTAATTTTTTCATATACCAAAATTATACACCCCTAGCTGAAGAGAGCAAGTTGCTTCTGGCCCAAAGCTTCCCCGGCCGCTTGGCGGTAAGTGCAGAAGTCACACTCGACGCCAGACTTGGGTGGTTTGTCAGCCAAGAGCGTCCGCTTCATCTCGTCGAGCGTGGCGGGGATCCAGCGCGGATCGCCCTCGTAAGGCAGAAGAGAGATATCGAATTCAAGTTTAGCGTCGAAGGCGGCCTTGTCGCGACGGCCATTGACGTAGACGAAGTAGCCAGTCGGCGAGACCTTGAAACCGTTTTGCAAAAAGAGCCATTGATACACTTCCATCTGGTTCTTGTAACTCTTCTGCCAGTCAGCGTCGAGATTCACTTCACTGTCTTTACTCGTGGCCTTGTAGTCAACGACGATGAGCTCGCCTTGGGGATTAACCCAGATATCATCGACGGCGCCGTAAACATCGAAATTTGTCTCGGGGTGAAGATGGTGGACCCCCCCGCGACCGAAGTCCACTTCGCGCCAGTGATTAATCTTCTCGTGCTGATACGGGATAGCGTCGAGACCGTAACTCTGGAGGAGTGGGTGCTTGGTCCCTTTTGCCCGATGGAGATCAAACTCTTTTTTCAACAAGTGATCAACGGCGGCGTTGAGCGAGAAGGGGTAGCCCGGTGGCTCGCCGACGCCGAGCCGACGATCGAGGTAGAAGCACAGCGGACAACGAAGAAACAGCTCAATCTTCGATCGACTGATCTGAAATGGTTCCTTAGATTTAGGATCAAACAATCCCTTACTCCGCTTGCCCTTATAATATTGACTCATGAATTTATAAGCTTGATTGTAACATAAAAACTCCCCGCCGAAGCGGAGAGTTTTTACTTCCTTATTTTAGTTTATTACTTAATTCGTCGTCGTGAAGCTGGCGTCAGGAGTCACCACTGAATTGCCGGCTGAATCTTTCGCCTTGATGTAGTAATAATAAGTCGTGCTGGCAGTGAGACCGTCGAGGGTGACCGAATTATTAGTACCGATGGTGTTGTCGAATTCCACAAATCCCCCACCCTGCCCTACAACTGGAGTGGTGCGAGCATAATGGACCTTACCGGTCGTCATCTCGTTGGTAATCCAATTAATCATGGCACTCGAAGTGGCGACGTTTGTCACTGTTTTGCTTGTGACAATTGGGTCGGTCCGGTCCGAATTACCCTGATTTCCATTATTATCATCGTCATCATCGTCGCAATCATTACCATTAGGACAAGTGGTTGTGCTCATCATCCCCATTTTCTTCCAAATACCCGGGGCGCGGAGGAGGCCGGGGGGAATCTTACCTGACCTACCGGCGCCATTTCTCAAGATTTCATTGATTCGAGAAATTGTTTGCTGATCCAATTGACCAGTCACCGGAAGGCCGGCTTTTTGTTGCATCTTCCGCACCGCCTTCTCCGTCAATGGACCGTAGTAGCCAGTGATCGCCCCTTCCGGGTAAAGTTCGGTGTCGGTGGAAAGTAGTTTCTGTAAAGTTTTTATCTCTTCATGATTTGACCCCTTCATCCACCCCCGAGTCAAACGAAGTTCGGATTGCAATCCCATCGCTTGAGCCTTCAACTCATTGAGTTGGGTTTGGAGCGTGGCCATTTGAGCATACAAACGATTCAGGGTCGCAATTTGTTCGGCGGTTGGAGCTGTGGTTGATAACGGCGTCACC
>CAZZED010000064.1:0-2419 GCA_964653115.1 uncultured Candidatus Saccharibacteria bacterium
GTTGCCTCAAGGGGTAGAGAGTCCGGTGGGGAAGTGGTTCGCCGTTTCCTTCCCTGAATTAGAAGAGTTGGCTCTGAAGCAGGGGGCCTCAACCACCAACTTGGCGAGAATTAAAGCTCAAATTGAGAAGATTGGGCAACCTCAAACGTCGAAGATTGAGACCCTAATCGATAAGGGAATCTTGGTCCCAGGCAAACGGGCAGACCTTGCGAGAGTGGATGGGGTTTGGGTGCGACAATACACCCTGTTCGTTGATCGCGATAAGCTCGCGGCTTGGATTATGGAAGAAGGGGGGAATGATTTCCCCGTGGAATTAGCCCCCTTCTTCAAGGCTTTCACCTTCGAACCGGTCGTCGTGGCGGTTGGAATATTGGATGACTCACTCAGGCGGGTTAGCGGTGGAGTGAGAATCTCAACCGAAGATCCCGAACTCGGGCTACCCCCCGATGGCAAATTGCTTATGTCCTTCACCACTACCTATCGCGACGTCGGAGGTGATCTCACGGTGACAAAACCAGACAACGCTATTCCGCTCATCGAATATTTTGAACAAACAACCTTAGCGGCAAAGGGTAAGGCTAACCAAGCTCAAGTGAAGGCGTCACTCGCTAGTCTTAGGGCGCAAGCTGAGGTCTACTATGATTCGAAAACAAGCTATGCCAATTTATGTACCGGAGACCCAATGACTATCAGTACTTTGAATAGAGTCGAGCAAGTTTCAGGTAAGAAGCCAACCTGTCGCGCCAACAAGCAAGCCTTCATCGTCATTGGTAATACCGCCAGCACCACCCTCTGGTGCGTGGATTCAACAGGTTATTCCGGCGCGAGAGAGACTATTCCAACTGGTTTTAAGTGTCAGCCAAATTAATCAATCAGCGAAGAGGCTAATTCTTTGTCTAACTTTTTTCTCTCGATAATGTCCGGGAGGGTTTCTTCGGCAAAATCGATGTATTCTTTTTGATTTCTGAATTGATCTAAAATGATCGCTCGCTCGCAAAAGCTCAAGTTGTTCTGACTGACTGGATGACAATACTCATTCCAACTCGACCAAGCTCTTTTGGACGCCGTGCGTCCAAAATCCGATTCCGGGTGAAGCCGGTCGTTGAGATTCACGTAAACACTCAAGTGTAAAAGATATTCATTCGAGTCGACGTGAACAGACTGGAATCTGTTTTGAAACAACGCCCCACTCCGTTGGTGTCTGTTGTTAAAATATTTTGAATAGCCCGTACCTAGACGATGCATGAACTTCTCGATTCCGTTGTCTACTTTTTGCTCCAAGATAAAGTGATAGTGATTTCGGTTCAGACAATAGGCGATGAAGTTCACTAAGCCCGATTGCTTCTTTTTTACTCCGTTGGACGCACGGCGTCCAAGCCCGACTTTGTTTTTATCGGCGATACTTTTCTCATAAATACTGCCAATTGGTTCGACGGCATTAAATTCGGCCATACTCTGGAGGAAGCGCCAGTGTTCGGCCTCGTCAAGGAAAATGTCTCGCTTATCTACCCCACGATTGTAAATATGGTAGAGTTCACCGATTTCAAATTTAGTCTTTCTCGCGGCCACGAGTTAATTCTACCAGTTTGGACGCACGGCGTCCAAGGGCGGGTGGGGACGGCCCCGACTGGTTTTAAGCGTCAGCTTTGACAGTCTTGTCAATTCTGTCTTGTAACTAAAAAAGTGGTTGCAGAGAGTGCCGGTAAATTCTATAATTATAGGCAATGAAGAAAATATTTACTGGTCTGGTCGATCGTCAAATCCAGTTCTTTTCTTCGCGACCCGTTACTATATTAGTGACGGGCATTTTTAGTTCTTTGCAAGTATATTATTAAATTTATAAATTAAGTTAATTAGTAAAAATAAAATTATGAAGAAAATTTTAGTTGGATTCTTAACCCTCGCGGTGATGCTCGTCGTTCTCCCAATGTTCGCCGCCTTCGAAGCGCATGTGATCAACGTCACAGCGACGATCGAGAATGCCTTGTCGGTACCGGTAACCCCGATCACTTTCGGCACCGTGTTTCCTCAAGAGCAACTCGAACGGCCTTTAGTGGTCGGACTTTCGCAGTCGTTCAAAGATGCAGGTCGTGTTGATGACGTTGAGTATATTATTCGTCAGAAGCCTAAGTGCGCTGTGACTAATGCAAAGGGAACTGCAATTGTCGGCCTGACTTGGACTGGGCATGTAACATCCAACGGTTCAGTTGATTGCGAAAAAGATAAGCCTAGTACGGTGGGGACAAGTGATGTTTATGGTGAATTGCCATCACTCTGTGAATACATCTCTAAGCACCCAGATGTTAGCAAGGATAATGGTGGTAATGATGGTTCACTAAATTCATTCCACAAGCCATGGGAAATTATTGAGGGGCAAGTTGTCTGGAATGATACAGCGGGGTATTTATCAAAAGAAGAT
>CAZZED010000065.1:0-2199 GCA_964653115.1 uncultured Candidatus Saccharibacteria bacterium
ATAAGGCCAATGCTCAGCGATCACTTTCGTCTTAGTCCCTTACACCAAACCGCCCTCAAGCGACTTGGTCTCGAAACAGCCGAAGATTTGCTTCGTTATTTCCCCAGTCGTTATGAAGCGTCCGCCACGGCGGGTCTGATTCGTGATCTCAAGGTGGGCGAGACGGTGTGCCTGACCGGTGAAGTAACGAGCGTGAAAATTGGTCGTGGGTTCAAAACGAGATTACCCATCGGTGAGGTCACGCTCACCGACACCACGGGATCAATCAAGGCGATTTGGTTCCACCAAGTTTATCTGGCGAAGAAGGTGGTGGTGGGTGGGCTCGCTTCACTGCGTGGCAAGGTCGCGGAGAGAAAGGGTGAGCTCTATCTCGCTAATCCCGAAATCGAACCCCTCGAGCGGTTACCTGATCAAGCGGGATCACTTTTTGCCGAGGGCGAAACCTCCGACCCCATCGCCACCCTTCAGCCCGTTTACCCCGAGACCCGAAATCTCTCAAGCAATTGGCTTTATCACGCGATTAAAAAGTTGCTCCGGCTCGGCTTGGTTGAAAAGTTGATTGATCCGATTCCCGATGAAATTCTCAAGCGCTATCATCTACCGTCCCTCGCCACAGCCCTCATCTGGATTCACTCGCCACGCACGGAGTCGGACGCGGTGGCGGCCCGCAAGCGCTTCGCCTTCGAAGAGATCTTCCTCATTCAGCTCGATCGGGCCAAGCGCCGAGTGGATTACCGCAGTCAAGCGACCCATCAAGTGAAAGTGTCGGAAACAGAGATCGCTTCATTCATTCAACGACTCCCCTTTCCCTTAACTCAAGCGCAGACAAGAGCGACAAGCACAATCTTGAAGGATCTCACCCAGAGCGAACCAATGGCCCGCTTACTCGAAGGTGACGTCGGTTCAGGGAAGACGGTGGTCGCGGCCATCGCCGCTTATGCCACCGTCTTAGCTGGGGCCGAAGTGGCTTATATGGCGCCGACGGAAATCCTGGCCAAACAACAATTCGAATCTTTTATCCAAAATTTTGCCCACCTCGGGATCAACATTGGACTCTTGACCGGTAGTGAGTGTCGCAAGTTCCCGTCTAAAATTCCCGCCCGCATCGAACGCAATACGATGCGTTCGGGCGGGAATCCCCAGACGCATACCGATATCAGCCGGACGCAACTCTTGAAGTGGGTGGCGAATGGTGAGATTCCCATTCTGATCGGCACCCAAACCTTGATTCAGAAGACGGTGAAGTGGAAGAAGCTGGCGCTCACGATCATTGATGAACAACATCGTTTCGGGGTGATGCAACGCAAGCGTTTTGTCGCCCAAGGCAAGCAGGCGCGACACGCGGCCGTGCCTCATCTCCTCTCCATGACGGCGACCCCGATCCCCCGCACCCTCGCGCTCACCCTCTACGGAGACCTCGATCTGACACTCCTCGATGAATTGCCCCCCGGAAGGAAAAAGGTCATCACCGAAGTGGTGACGGAAAAGACGCGACAGGAAACTTATGAAAAAATTCGCCGTGAATTGAAGGCTGGCCGCCAAGCCTATGTGATCTGCCCTCGCATCGATGCTCCGGATATAACTAAAGCTGACGCTTTGATTGTGAAGTCCACCAAAGTGGAATATGAGAGATTGACTAAAGAAGTCTTCCCCGACTTCAAGCTCGGTTTATTGCACGGGAAACTAAAACCGGATGATAAGGAAGCGGTGATGGCTGATTTCACAGCTGGCAAAATCGATATTCTTGTCTCCACTTCCGTCGTCGAGGTTGGTGTCAATGTTGTGAACGCAACGATTATCGTCATCGAAGGCGCGGAGCGCTTCGGCTTGGCTCAACTCCATCAACTCCGCGGTCGAGTGGCGCGTAGTTCGGAGCAAGCTTATTGCTATCTCTTCACGACTGATCAAAAAAGTGCCCCGCGCCTTGATTATCTGACGACCGCGAAAAATGGTTTCGCCCTGGCCGAATACGATCTCTCGCTTCGAGGCACGGGGTCGCTCTCGGGTGTGAAGCAATGGGGCATCTCGGATATTGGGATGGAGGCAATTAAGAATTTAAAAATGGTCGAAGCCGCTCGCACCGAAGCGCAAGCCTTGATCAAAGTTGATCCGGAATTAATTAACTACCCCCTCCTCGTCACCCGACTCGAAACAATCGCCCGGCGCGACATTCACTTCGAATAAATTTGTGGAGTTAAT
>CAZZED010000066.1:0-5484 GCA_964653115.1 uncultured Candidatus Saccharibacteria bacterium
ACCCAGAGTGACTAGAATCTCCATCAAAGTGAAACCCTGTTTTTGTTTTTTTGTTTTTTTCATTCTCATTTAAGTTAAGGGATTAGCGTAACTTCCACGGTCTGCCAATCAGTGGTGATCTGAAGATTGTCGTTGCTATAGGGTTGATAGCCAGTTTTTGTAACATTCAAAGCATAGGTGCCAGTGGCTAAACCATTGAAGAACACTTGTCCAAAAGGCAAACACTCCGAACCGAAGGTGATCGAAATATCGGAGACCGACGGCGTGACCGCGGTATCGGCAGTGGTTAAAAATAATTTATAACGGACATAACGTTTATTATTGTTGGCCGAGTGGATGTTGGTATCGGCTAAAGTGTAATAAGTGCCAGCCGTGCCGTCGGGGCCTAAATAAACAAATGGCGAAGTGGTCGCATTAGCCGTGGCAATTTGAAATTTGACACTATCGACTCCGGCCGTCACCGGCTGATCAGCCGGTGACCAACTTAAATTATAGTAAGTCGCTTGACTCCCGCCGGTGTCGAAGATTGATGATTCAATCCAACCCGAAGGGACGAACGCTCCACTGAAATATCGCAATTTAGCTTCACCCGCTTGAATTGAGTAATCGATATTATTCGCCGAATCAACGGCAAAAAATTTTGTTAGATTCGTAAATTCAGCTTGACCGGGTCCTCCCGACCAATCAGTTTGACGCCAGAAACCGCGATCGGTAATCAGGCTCTCGTCGAAGCCAGCACTCGCCAGAGTTAAGGTGACGTTCGCGCTCGCAAGAGGTAACCCCGTCACTCCATCTTTGACGATTACGAGCAAGGCTTTAGGATTCTTCACCGCCATCACTAGAGAAATGTTTTGGGTGGCCCCGGGCGGTAGGGTGATGGGCAAGAGAGGCATGGTGCCGGCTAAATCATAACTCGCTGATGACGGGGTAACGGTGTAGCTGTCCCATTCGAGATTGGCGATCGTTTTTTCACCACTGCTATTCGTGGTGAAATTTTGATCATACTTAAGAACCGTCGGTGATGTCCCAATCATCTTCGCCCCCTTGAGATTAGCCGTGAGGCTGGGGATGGCCGAGCAGAGATTGGTCATACTTTTTACATCAAACTGACTGACTTGATCAATGACAAAACTAATCTGGGTCACCTGCCCCACCGCAACTGTGGCATGTGGGGGTAAGGGATTGGGGTTAGTATTCGGATCAATCAGATAGGTTTGGGCACTGGAATAACCCGTTTTAGAAACATTGATCTCGTAAGCGAAATTGCCCGGTGGGACGTCTACCAATTGAAGCTCGCCATCATTGTTGGTCGTCTCATCAATCACAATATCAGGGTTAGCTTGACTATTGAGAAGGTGAACATCTGCCCCTGAAACCGAAACTCCATTGGCGTCGAAAACTCTAACGAAGAGCGCCCCATTGCCAGAGGCGGTCTCTAGATTTTTCGGGGCAATGGTTGTCGTCACCTCAAACGGAACAAAGTTGCGACAAGTGTCACACCCGACTAAGACCTCGACGAGCTTGCTGTCGGCCGGGGAGAGATCGTTGGGAGTTCCCCCAATTACTCCATCGAACGGATCATCGACGCTTCGGACCGTCGTGGTGATTTGGAAATCAATGCCGGAGGCGGTGATGGTTTGATTGCGGGGAATGAGCCCACTCGGTAAGCCGTTTAAAATTCCGATACTGTCGTAGGGCAGATTGTGAGCAATTTCTAGTTGTTGATTCGCCACCATGGCCGCGAGCCCCTTCAGGCGCGCGGCTTGAGTTAAATGTAAAATGTTTAGATAGGCCTGGTAGAGACTAGTGGAAATAATCAGGAAGATAAAAACGCCAACTAGAGTCTCAACGAGAGTAAACCCTGATTTTGTTTTAAGTTTTTCGTTTTTCGTTTTTCGTTTCATAGGGCGTCACTTAGTGAATAAATCGGGCCGATCATCGAGACGGCGAAGAAGCCAACGGCGATACCGATGAAAATCATTAGGACTGGCTCGATGATCGTTGAGAGATTCTTCGTTGCTTGTGACACCTCTTCCTCATAGAAGACTGCCCCCTTGAGCAAGAGCTCGGATAATTTCCCTGTCTCTTCCCCAACCTCAACCATCTCCCCCACCAAGACTGGGTAGAGATCTTCGTGGAGTTTGAAGACAGCCGAGAGTGGCTTCCCCTTCGACACCGCCGTCCCACATTCAGTCAGAATGTCGTTGTAATAATGATTCTGCACCACCCGACCGGTGATGGTGAGGGCTTCAACCATTCCCACTCCCGACGAGATGAGCGAAGAGAGGGTGCGCATGGTCACCGCACTATTGACCTTGAAGACGATTGGTTTGACCAGAGGTAAATGAGTGAAGAGATAGTCCAGGGTCAACTTACCGCGTCTCGAACGGAAGAAAGAAACGACCCCAATGATGAACGCGAGTAGCGCCCCCAAGAAGATGAGGGTGTGTTGCGAAAGGAAGTTGCTGGTCGCAATCACCATTCGGGTCGAGAGCGGGAGTTCAGCCTTAAGTTCCTTAAAAATCGCGGTCAAGTTTGGCACTAAGAAGATCATCATCAAGATGCCGATGGCGATGATGACAGTGACGATAATCGCCGGATAAATCATCGCCCCGCGGACTTTGCGCCTTAGATCATAGCTCTTCATCAATTGATCGGCGACTACTTGGAGTGATTGGGGGAGCTTGCCTGACTCCTCACCCGCCGAGACCATGGCGGTGAAGACGGGGGGGAAGATGTCGGGGTAGACACCGAGCGCCGAGGCGAGACTATCCCCCTTAGCCAAGAGTTCCTCAAGACCCTTAATCACTTCCTTGAAGCGCTTATTCGCCGTCTGTCGCGCCATGACCGAGAGGGCGCGAGAGAGGGAGAGACCGGCCGAGACCATCGCGCTCAAGTTGCTAGCGAAGACGATCTTATCCTTCATCTTAACCGAGCCAAAGGTAAACTTCTCGAGGACGGATCTAATTCCGGTCTGGACCGGATGAGCTAAGATCACCATCTGACCTTCAGCGCGCAATTCGCGCGCGAGCGTGAAGCGATCGGTCGCCTCTCGCTCGCCCTCCGTCTCCTTGCCATCCTTATCCCTGATGCGATATTTAAATTTCATCTTCGGTTCTTATATTCTAGCGCATTTATTCCGAAATGACGCGGAAGACTTCTTCAATACTCGTGATCCCGCGGGCCGCCTTATAAATCCCGTCTTCAAGCATTGACATCATCCCCTCCTTCTTCGCCTCCACTTCAAGCTTGGCCGCCGTCTCACCCTTCATCACCATCTCCTTGAGCGCTAACGAGAGAGTCATAATCTCGTGGATGCCAATGCGATGGGCGTAGCCGTCGACACATTCCGGCGAGCTGGTGGGGCGAGCCAAACTCACCTTGCCCCAACCTTCACCAGCCTTCACAATCTTCTCTTCTTCCAGAACCTTCACTACCCGGTCAAGATCGACTCGCCCCTTCAACTCCTTAACCTCGGCTTCAGTCATCGTATACTTCTCGCGCACCGAGCAGAGTTGACGGACGAGACGCTGACTGATGATACAGCGAATGGTGGAGACGAGCAGGAAGGGTTCTACTCCCATGTCGAGGAGTCGAGGCATGGCGCCAGCGGCCGAATTGGTGTGGAGGGTGGAGAGCACGAGGTGGCCAGTTAAGGCCGCATTGATCGCGAGATTCGCCGTCTCTTGATCACGGATCTCGCCCACCATAATGATATTGGGATCCTGACGCATGAGTGACCGGAGACCGGCGGCGAAGGTGAGGCCAATCTCCGGCTTGACTTGAGTCTGATTGATTCGCGGCACTTGATATTCAATTGGATCTTCAATGGTCGAGATATTGACGTCAGCTTTATTCAAAATATCTAAGATGGTATAGAGCGTCGTCGACTTGCCCGAACCAGTTGGGCCAGTGACGAGAATAATACCGGTCTTGCCTCGAATCCCTTCGTGAATCCGCTCGAGGCCCATCCCATGGAAGCCGAGTTGCTCGAGAGTGAAGCCGGCAATCGCATCGGGGAGGAGACGCATAACGATTTTCTCGCCGTAGAAAGTGGGGAGGATAGAAACTCGGAAGGAGATCTTCTGCCCGCCAGACTCAATCTTGAAGCGACCATCTTGAGGTAAGCGCTTCTCGTCGAGACGAAGATTGGAAAGAATTTTAATCCTCGCGGTAATCCCGGAAGCGGCATTCTTGGGTAAGATCATGGCGTCGTGGAGCACGCCGTCGATGCGATAACGAATCACCAACTCCTTCTCGAAGGGTTCAATATGGATATCGGAGGCTTGCTGGAGAATGGCGTGAAGGAGCAGAGTATCCACAATCTTCACAATTGGGATATCTTCGGCCAACTTCTTGAGATCGTCTCCCTCCCCCTCGCCCTCGGGCGTATCCTTGAGACTCTCGATCAACTTTGCCTCCTTCTCAATAATGTCACCGAACTCGGCCTTGAGGCTCTTCTGATATTGGAGCAGGAGATTTTTAATCGACTCATTGTCGGTCAGGCGGGGGAGAATTCTTAAGCCAATTCCCTTCTTGATAAATTCAATCGCTTCAAGGTCTTCAGGGTCGAGCATCGCCACCTCAAGCTCTTTATCATTTTTCTTAAACGCGACGATGTTGTGCTTCCGTGCAATCGGCTCGGGAATGGCGAAGAGCGTCTCCTTCTCAATCTTCACCTGCTTCAAGTTTACAAAGGGAATGCCCAAGAGATAGGCCTTGATCCGGCGGAAGTCATCCTCGCCGACCTTACCGCTATTCAAGACGGCTTCTTCGACGGAAATATTTCTCGTCTTCGCTTCGGCCACCACGGCGTCGAATTCCGACGCGGTAATTAAATCAGTCTCGAGAATAAATTCACGGAGTTTATCCGGATCAAGCCACATGTTTGAATTGTAGCAAAAAAAATTCTAAATACCGATTAAAAAGGGGCATAAGCCCTGTCGGACACCGAGTGTCGCACATTTCTACAAACAAGGCGCGCGCCGAGAATTTTCGCAGTCCCAGCCATCCACTCCTTTAAACATTAGATACGGACAGGCCGACGTACAGGAGATGAGGCTCACCTGATTACCATTCAATTCCAACCCATCCCCCACATTAACCGTCAGTTGGTTACCGACAATACTTAAACCGCTAGCGGCGCCGAGATTGATCTCCAATTTATTACTGCCATTAATAATTAAACCGCCGAGGGGATCGCGCACCACCGCCAGATTCGCCTGACCACCGGCGCCGGTGGTCCCGCCAGCTAAGGCCGTGTTGGTAGAAGCCGTGAGTACGTCGGTCACAAAGTTTCGGCAATTGGTGTTTTGAACAATAGCCCCGGCAGGAACTGAAAATAGACCACCAGGTGAAGTGCAATTGCCGGTCACCAAGGGCTGGATCACCGCTGTGTTGACTGCAATGGTGCCAGCATTAGTAATGGTGCTGGGAGTAAGCGTAATGCCCGCGCCGGCGGTAAGACTAATCACGCTAGCAATA
>CAZZED010000067.1:0-9919 GCA_964653115.1 uncultured Candidatus Saccharibacteria bacterium
GAGAACGGCTGAAATTTTTGAACTTTACATGACTGCCCTTTTGTGAGACAAAAACGAAACCGTGTTTGGATAAAACCTTGATGATTTCGTCCGAGGAATATCTCTTAGGCATGCTGCAAGGCAAACGGGACAATCTCTGCCCGATTTACTTTGGCTATGTTTTGTGGCCTCTCATCTTCAAAATACAGAGAAACTGCTTCATTGAGATTAGCGAGGGCTTCCTTTTTGCTTTTACCAAAACTAGAAACATCTACATTCAAACATTGGGCGACATAATACTTGCCCTCGTTCCAAATGACACTTTTGAAATTAAGTTTGTTCATAACTTTAGAGTATCTTTTCTCTCCTTGACCGTCAAGCAAGAATATGGAAGATTGGGGATAGAAAGGAGGTCTTCAATTATGGGACAGATTAGTCGACCAGAACGGATGAGGATGTGTGATTATTGGTCAGCTTTGGCTAGTCTTACAGACAGAGGGTGGGCGGCAGATTTCGTCGGTGAAAAAATCTGTTTATGGGTATCCCGAGTAGCAACAACGCCATTCGATCCTGTTACAGCTGTGCCTAACGCCTCACAAAATCTAACAATGCAAAATCGTAGCCGTATCACTCTGGCGGCCGCCAATGAACTGTCTTACCCTCGCACGCGTCTTAAAATCATTCGTGCCCTTGGTTTGCATCGGAAGAAACCTTAACCGATCGTCTTGCCCCAACCCGTGCGTTGGGGCATCTTTTTGTCCAAAAAATCTTTAGCGAACGGAGTTATCACCACGTCAATCTAGGCGGCGAGAGAGAGCTGTGCTAGGAATAGGGAGATGTCGGTTATTTTTAACGAAGAAAAACAAGAACGACGACTCGAAGAGCTTCATGGTAAGGAAGCCGAAGATCTTACCCTCCTCCTCGCCGAGCGCCATCATCTCCCCTACATTGATCTCTCTAAATTTCCTATCAACACTGATGCCTTGCGGGTCATCCCCGAGATCGAAGCGCGGGCGGGGTCGGTAGCTGGCTTCAAAATAAACGGCAAGATGCTCAGTGTCGTCATTCAATCGCCCGAGAACCCTGCCACCCAGAAGATTTTAGTTGAATTAAAAGACAAAGGCTTCGCGGTGACGTCGTACTTAGGCTCAACCGCTAGTCTCGAGCGCGCCTTTTCACGTTATGGTGAGATTTCTAAGTCAACCCGAGCCACGGCTGGAGTAATTGATATCTCGAGTGAAGAAATTGAGACTTTTATCAAAGAGGTGACCGATCTTGAAGAAGTGAAGGCGCGGTTTGCGAAAGAAAGTGATGTCACTTTGGCTGAAGGGAGTATCACTAATATCTTAGAAATTATTTTGGCCGGCGGGATTCTCGTCCAAGCCTCAGATATTCATCTCGAGCCAGAACAGGAGAATGTCCGTCTCCGTTATCGCCTCGACGGCGTGCTTCATGACATCACTTTTTTCAATTCTAAACTCTATCGCCAGATCTTATCGCGGGTAAAACTTATTTCCGGCCTCAAGTTGAATGTGATGAAGACGGCCCAAGATGGTCGCTTTAGCATCAAACTTTCCGGTCAAGACATTGAGATCCGGACTTCTGTTCTCCCTGGCGCCTACGGTGAATCAATTGTCCTTCGCGTCTTGAATCCGGAATCAATTCTAGTTGAATTAGAGGCGCTCGGGATCGAGCCTACGCTCTACCAAATCTTGAAGCAAGAGATCGCGAAACCTAATGGCCTCATTCTTCTCACTGGACCAACTGGTTCCGGCAAGACAACAACCCTCTACGCCATCCTCCGGCAAATTAATTCCACTGAGACGAAAATTATTACCATCGAAGATCCGATTGAATATCATCTCGAGGGGATTAATCAAACTCAAGTGAATGTGGGAGAAGATTACACCTTCTTGACTGGCCTGCGTTCGGCTCTGCGCCAAGATCCCGATGTCATTATGGTCGGTGAGATCCGCGATGCCGAGACGGCAAAGATCGCCGTCAACGCTTCTTTGACCGGGCATCTTGTCTTATCGACCCTTCATACCAATAATGCCGCGGGGACAATCCCACGGCTGGTTGATCTCGAGGTGAATCCGAAAGTGCTCGACGCTTCGCTCAACTTGGCGATTGCGCAGAGATTGGTGCGCAAACTTTGCGCCGGGTGTAAGAAGGAGTCGAAGATCTCTCTCACCGATGAAGTGGTGATTAAAAAAACTCTGGCCGGCATCAAGCGCAAGCGCCCCGACTTCGTGCCCCCGGCAACACTTAAAGCCTGGGAAGCGGGGGCCGGTTGCCATGACTGTCACAGCACCGGCTATCGCGGGCGGATTGGGATCTTTGAGGCCATTATCTTGGATCAGCCCTTAGCCGAGCTTCTCCCTAAGAATCCCAATGAGCGGGAGATCAAGCAAGTGGCGCTTAATCAGGGGATTCTTGATTTACGAGAAGATGGTGTGAGCAAAGTCCTCGCGGGGGTCACCTCACTACTTGAGCTTGGCCGGGTGATTGATTTAGGTGAAGAGTTCCTTTGACATTCGAGATTATAAACCTCTCAGCAATCCTTGAGACATGACATCTCAAGTTAGGTAACAGCCAAAGGATGGCCCCAGAGTTCCACCCGAAAGTGGAGTCCAGAGCGTCCTTGAACTGAAACCCGTTTAAACCAGTGAAAGTCTAGTTGCTGAGAGGTTTATGGCCTCGAATCCGAACCTGCTTGATCCTAGCATAAAAAATTATCCATGTCAATAGACCCAGAAAAGACCCTATTAGACAGCGCCCTTCGGCCCAATGTTTGGGCCGAATATGTGGGCCAAACTAATGTAAAAGAGAACCTGAAGATTCTACTACAAGCAGCCCGCGAACGCCAACACCCGCCGGAGCACCTTCTCTTCTACGGTCCGCCCGGACTTGGCAAGACCACCCTCGCTCATCTCATCGCCAAAGAGATGCAGGCTCAACTTAAAGTGACCTCCGGGCCGGCAATTGAGAAGGTGGGTGATCTCGCTTCGATTCTCACCAACCTCTCGCCCGGGGATATTCTCTTCATTGACGAAGTGCATCGGCTTAATAAGTTGATCGAAGAAGTTTTGTACCCCGCGATGGAATCCGGCACTCTCAACATTGTGATCGGTAAGGGTCCGGGGGCGCGAGTAATCCAACTCGACCTCCCGCCCTTCACTCTCATCGCCGCCACGACGCGGATCGCCCTCCTCTCCTCTCCCCTCCGCTCGCGCTTCTCCGGTGGCATCTTCCGCCTCGACTTCTATACCACCGCTGAAATCGAAAAGATTGTGGAGCGCTCGGCAAAAATATTAGAGATCAAACTTGAGCTGGGCGCGGCCGAGACCATTGCCTTGCGCAGTCGCTTCACTCCGCGCCTCGCCAATCAAATTCTTAAACGTTGCCGCGACTTCGCTCAAGTCCACAAGCAAGCCCTCGGAACGGAAGTGGTGAAGAAGACTCTAACCATGATGGGGATCGACGACGTTGGCCTCTCAAGCGCCGATCGGCGAATTCTGGAAATTCTAATCGAGAAATTCGCCGGTGGGCCGATCGGCTTGGCGACCCTCGCCGCGGCTTCAGCTGAAGAAGAGGCGACGATCGCTGACGTCCATGAGCCCTATCTCCTCCAACTTGGCTTCCTCGAGCGCACCCCCCGCGGCCGGATGGCCACACCGAAAGCTTACACTCATCTCGACAAAAAATTACCCGCTAACCGACAAGATAAATTAATTTAATTTATCAAACGACTTAATAATTGTTGCACAGTCTGGAAGGTTTCCTTAGACAAAAGACTAATGAACTCCACTCGGCGTGCCTGCCAATCAACACTTTTTAGTTGATCGGTAAGAATAACCCCACTAACTTGGTTGGAGTGAAACTCGACTTCAAAAGGGTAATGATGGATTTTTGAAGTTATGGGGCAAACCAGTATTAACCCCGAACGTTTATTGTAAATTGATGGGGAGACAATCAAGGCTGGGCGACGACCTCGTTGCTCATGGCCACGACTGGGGCTAAAGTTAAGCCAAACAATTTCCCCGCGATCTGGAATATAATTTTTGTTTACCATATCTCTCTCCCCCGAGACTTACCCCAGTCAATTAAGGCTGGGCGATTGGCAACCGTAATTTGACGAGTTAGCTCAATCAAACTAGGGACAGCCACCTTTTTCTCTAATCGGATAACAATCCCGATCGATTCTGGAGAAACATTAACCGCACTACCATCAATTAGATTAAAATGATTAACCACCTGTCGAGGCAATCGAACAGCTAAGGCATTCCCCCACTTTTTTACTTGAGTTATGGTAACCATAGTATCAACATAGTATATACAAAAGGTTTGGTGGCGTCAACTTGTCGGGAGGTGTTGCCTCCCGCAACTAAAAAACGTTTGCTCTAGCTTTTTTATTCACAAGAATCAAGGATGCAATAAAATAGATTACAAGAATCCAACAAGGAATCTGCCAAGCAAATATGTATCCTAAACTTATCTGTCCAAAATACCATCCCGGCACATCTTTATATCGGATGTATTCATAAAGAGGCCACAAGGAAACAGTCAGCATGCCAATTAAACCAATTGCAGAGATAATATTGGGCAACCACTTAATTCTTTTGCCAACTAACCATCTATTTAAAAAACCAAAAATCCACATGCCAATAAGTGCTCCTATATATGACAAGAAAAAGAGAACCCCCAAAATACCCCCATCGTCGCCACCTTGAATAAGCGAATAAATTAAATTGGCAAAAAGATAAGCAAAAACAACAAAGGACACATACACCATGATCTTAACCCGTCTTGATAAATTTCTTGATTCCATTTAGACAGCTTACCATACACTACTCTCTATGTCCGGACATAATAAGTGGTCGCAGAGAAAAATTGATTTAACACCAGAGATGTTTATAAATTTCCTTTTCGTCTAAACTGCATACCCCAACCAAAAACTTTTCTACAAAATCTCTAAGTAGGTGTTTGTTTATTGGTGAGTGTCGAGGAATAGTAAAAACTTGATTGGTTGCTAGGTGGATTAATTTCGTGTGTTTAGCACTCTCAAAACGAATTTCAAATCCTCCAAGTTTTTTTATCGCGTTGAATACATCTTCCGGAGTACAAGCCGCCAACTTAGGTTTGTCGCCCCTCGGTTTAGCCATAGAAGAAATTTAGTAAATAGCCTCTCGAAGAGTCAGGGTGGTTTCACTGTCTCCTTCGGTGTTCAGTTGTTTTTCCATTGAAACAAGCTTCATAAACATTTCTTCCATCCGAAGATGTTCATTCGAGAGTGGGACATAAAAACCGATATCCTTTCTCACCTTCTCTGGTATTTCGAAATGAGTAAAAATGGCATCATTTATCATCACCATTAATTCGGTGGTGTTGGTGGCTTGGGTATAACAATTAGAAAGTTTCCCATCCAAGGTAGACACCTTAGCCCAAAGGCCATCATCGGTATTTTCAACATTAACGATCACCCGATTAGGCAAAACGGCTCGAAATTTGGCTATTTCTTCTTTGGTGTTATTAATATTATTCATTTAACCGAGTATACTCCAACTAAATATTAATTTCTAGTGGGGAAGCCCCCACTGACCGCCAGGAGAAATTAATTTGAAACAAAAACAGCGAGGAGATTTCTCTCCTCGCTGTTTGAGTCACGGATCAGGTGACGGTTTATTCAGTTCCGACTTGGTCGTACTCGCCGGCCTTAACGGCGGTGATCAAGCTTGCCCACTCTTCCGGGGTGAACTCCACCCGACGACGCTTGCTACTGCTCGAACGAATCAGAACATTGCGAGCCTCGGACTTAGCTACTTCAGGGCAACAGGCAATTGGCGGGCAATGATTTGGTCGTTGCCATTTCAGTCTTTTTCTCATACCTAATTCCTTTCTTTGACTTCCGAAAATGATTCGTGACCCTACTCCCCTTAAGTATCCACAAATTGGTTTCCTTGTCAAGCAAAATTGTCCTTTTAACTTTTCGCTTTTAGCTTTACACTACTCTGTAATGTCCGGGCATAATAAATGGTCGCAGATCAAGCATAAGAAGGGAACGGAGGATGCCAAGCGGAGCAAGCGCTTCTCGATTTTGGCGCGGGTGATTACGATGGAGGCCAAGCGGGCGAACGGTGATCGGAATTCATCTGGCCTTAAAACCGCGATTGATAAGGCGCGAGCCGAGAACCTACCGAATGAGAATATCGAGCGGGCGATCAAGAACGCTCTTGGTGGCGATGCCAGTTCACTCACAGAAGTGCTCTACGAGTGTTATGGTCCGGGGGGTGTCGCCATCATGATTGAAGGAATTACGGATAACAAAAATAGGACGTCGCAAGAGATCAAACATATTTTAAGCGCCCACGGCGCCACCTTGGCGACCCCGGGATCTGTCACTTGGGCGTTCCAAAACCGACAACCACTCTCTCTCATCCCCCTGAATGACGCCGACCAATCTAAGTTCGCTGATTTAATTACCGAACTAACTGACCAGGCTGATATTGAGTCGGTCATCACCAACGCCACCCAATGAGAATTATTGGCATCGATCCGGGCTATGAGCGCTTGGGGTTAGCCGTGATTGAAGCTAACCCAAAAAGTAAAGAAGAATTAATTTATTCGACTTGTCTCACCACCCCCAAAACTTTATCTTTCCCTGAACGCCTCGCGTTGCTCGGCGCGGAATTTGAAAAATTATTAATTAAATATGAACCAGACACTCTGGCAATTGAAGAATTATTTTTTAGTGGCAATCAAAAGACGGCGATGAAGGTGAGTGAAGTTCGGGGGATGATTATTTATCTCGCCATCCGCGCGAGAATTCAAATTATCAATCTCACCCCCTTGCAGGTAAAAATGTCGATCACCGGCTATGGTCGAGCGGACAAATCTCAAGTAACTACGATGCTTGAGAAGTTAATTTTGATTCCCAAAAAGGTTAAGCACGATGATGAATACGATGCCATCGCGATTGCTTTAACCGGCCTTGCTCACGCGCGACAAAACATTATCCACAGTCAGGGTAAACTCTAGTTGCAAAAAAAATCAACGAGTGATAAAACAGAGGGGTTATTAGATTAGAATAACTTTTTAGATCGTATGGATGACATCAATGATGAAATTGATCTGGGCCTCGATGGCGACGATGAGCTTGACCCCCTAGCCGAAGATGATGAGGAAGAAGAGAAGCTTCCTGGGGCTGACGGTGGTTTGGAGGTTGATTCAGATGAAGTTTAAAGTTTAGGTTTAAGTAAAACACAAAAATCCCAGTCGCCGATTGGCGGACGGGATTTTTGTGTTAGGATTGAATTGTGCGACGAAAACTATTCGAACTCATTCTTTCCCTCTTCCTCTTCGGTGCGGGGGTTCTAATGTTTTGGCTGTTTACTCTCAAGATTCCTGATTTCAAAACCTTAGACACTCGGCTGGTCACCGAGTCGACAAAAATCTACGATCGGACCGGGAAAGTTCTACTCTACAATATCCAAGAGAACGTCCGTCGAAAGGTTATTCCCTTCGGCGATATCTCTAAGGATGTCAAGAATGCTTCCGTGGCCATCGAGGATGATGAGTTCTATGAACATCGCGGGGTCAAGCCGGGAGCCGTCCTTCGGGCTTTTTTTGTTAATCTCCAGACTGGTTCTTACAGCCAAGGTGGTTCCACCATCACCCAGCAAGTGGTCAAGAATTCTCTCTTAACCAACGACAAGACCATTGCCCGCAAACTGAAGGAGTGGGTCTTGGCCATAAAATTAGAACAAGTAATGTCTAAAGATGAAATCCTTGGTTGGTATTTAAATGAAATCCCTTACGGGGGTAGTGTTTACGGGGTTGAAGAAGCTTCCCAAGTTTTCTTTGGAATTTCCGCCAAAGATCTTTCTCTCGCCCAGGCCGCTTATCTCGCGGCGATTCCCAAGGCGCCAACCTTCTATTCTCCTCGGGGGCCTAACCGCGACAAGCTTGAAGTGAGAAAAGATTTAGTCTTAGAGCGAATGCGGGCCTTGAATTTTATCACCGAGGTTGATTATGTTAAAGCCAAGGCAGAAAAAGTGGTCTTCAACCAAGCCACAGTTGATGGTGGCATCAAAGCGCCCCACTTCGTGATGTGGGTGAAGAGTTATCTCGAAGAGCGTTACGGCGCCGAAACCCTCCGAAACCGGGGGTTCAAAGTCATCACTACCCTTGATTGGAATCTTCAACAAAAAGCGGAAGCCGTGGTCACCAAGTATGGGGCGACGAATGAGAAAAACTTTAACGCCAAGAATGCCGGATTGGTGGCGATTGACCCTAAGACCGGACAAATCTTGGCCATGGTTGGTTCCCGTGATTATTTCAACAAAGAGAACGACGGCAACTTCAATGTCACCCTGGCTCACCGTCAACCCGGGTCTTCTTTTAAGCCCTTTATTTACGCCACCGCCTTCAATGAAGGCTATACCCCCGAAACCATGATTTATGATGTGCCCACTCAATTTGATACCAATTGCGCGACTAACCCAGCCAAATGCTACACCCCAGAAAATTATGACGGTCGGTACCGCGGACCAATCTCACTTCGCAATGCCCTCGCCCAATCAATTAACGTCCCCGCGGTCAAAATGCTTTACCTCGCCGGCATCACCGATTCAATCCGGACCGCTAAGAGTATGGGAATTAATAGTCTCGGCAAGGCGAATGATTATGGCTTAACTCTTGTGCTTGGTGGGGGTGAGGTCTCCCCCCTTGATATGACTTCCGCTTATGGTGTCTTCGCCACGGAAGGGGTGCGCCACCCGGCGGAAAAAATCTTACGGGTTGAAGACGCCTCGGGCGCAGTCCTAGAATCTTTCACTGATAAATCTCAGCGGGTATTACCCGAGAACACCGCCAGATTAATCTCTAGTATTCTCTCCGACAACGTCGCCCGGACCCCAACCTATGGCGCCAACTCTTCTCTCAACTTCCCTAATTATGATGTTGCGGTCAAGACTGGAACGACGAATGATTACAAAGACGCTTGGGTGGTCGGCTATACCCCCAACTTCGTCGCTGGCGCTTGGGCGGGCAACAATGATAACACCCCGATGGCCAAGAAGGTGGCGGGTTCGATTATCGTCCCCTTGTGGCACGAATTTTTCGCCAGTGCCATCATCAACCGCGAAGTGGAGCACTTCACCCCACCAGAACCAACCAAGGCAGACCTCTTGCCTGTCTTCCGGGGTCACGCTGATGGTGGAATTACTTACTATCTCGATAAAATTTCCGGACTACAGGCAACCGATTACACCCCACCTGACCTTCGAGTGGAAAAAGTGGTACGCCAGATTCACTCCATCCTCTACTGGCTTAACCGCCCCAATGACCCCCAATTCCAATTCTGGGAAGAGTCGGTTCTGGCCTGGGCAAGGAATAATGGGATTACAGATGAAACTGAAGCGATTATCCCCAGTGGGTCAGACAATATTCACCTACCAGAATTTGCCCCAAAAATTTCTTTTGTTGAAAATTTTGAGGGTAAAAAATACGGGTCAAACGAACAAATTGCCGCCAGCCTCCGCGATCAAGGCTCACGCTTTCCTCTCACTCAAGCGGATTACTTCTTAAACGGTGAATTCTTAGGCTCCATCAAACAAGCCCCCTTCTTAATCACCTTCAAACTCACCGATTTTGAAACCACCAAACCAATCAATGAACTTAAGGTGGTGGTGTATGACAGCGTTCGCAACCAAACCAGTCTGACCGCGAATTTGCTCGTCGCTCAATAATTTGGTAGTATGAAAAGATGGTTATCGCCACTACAAAAGATCAAGAAATGAGGCAAATTATTAAACAATCCGTGGCCGAATCGGTGCACGATGTTTTTACTGATCCCGACCAAGGTTTGGAATTACAAGATTGGGTAATCAAACGGCTAGAAAAAATTCGATCCAGAAAAACGAACAAGACCCGTACGCTT
>CAZZED010000068.1:0-4213 GCA_964653115.1 uncultured Candidatus Saccharibacteria bacterium
TAAAAGAACTTCTTCCTACTGTCCACGCTACACCTGCCACCATTGATGTCAACAACTTAGGTTTTGCCAACCATATCTATTACGAAATCAAAAAGTGCCTCATAAAACTCACGCAAGGCCGATGTGTAATTCGTAGCGATGACGATAATTTCCATTCTCAATTTTCATCAGTTGATCATGAGTCCCTTCTTCCACAATCTTGCCTTTTTCGATCACGAAGATTCGATCCGCCTTACGCACCGTCGAGAGACGATGGGCAATGATGAAGGTTGTCCGACCGCGCATCAGTTTCTCCAAGGCTTCGGTCACCTTCCGTTCTGTCTCCGAATCAAGCGCACTGGTTGGTTCGTCTAGGATCAAGATTTTTGGATCGCGCAAAATGGCTCGAGCAATCGCAACGCGTTGCTTCTGCCCCACCGAGAGCTTAACTCCCCGCTCCCCGACGATGGTGTCGTAACCAAGCGGTAGGGCTTGGATAAATTCATCGGCATGAGCCTCTTTAGTCGCTTGTTCAATTTGTTCAAAAGACGCCCCAGCTGAACCATAACTTATATTAGATCTGATCGTGTTGTTGAAAAGAGCAACTTCCTGTGGCACCACTGCAATCCTCTTCCGCAGACTAGTGAGCGGGAGCTGGCGCGTATCCACTCCGTCTATTAGCACGCGCCCCTTCGAGGGGAAGTAGTAGCCGGAGATTAGGGAAATCGCCGTGCTCTTGCCTACCCCCGACTCCCCCACCAAGGCCACGACTTCGCCCACCTGAACCTTGAAGTTAACTCCCGCCAAGACCTCGGTCTGACCTTCGCCATAAGCAAAGTGAACATTATCAAAAGTGACTTCTCCGCAAAAAGTGCTCGGTGTGACGGCATTTGGGGGCAGATACTTCTCTTCGGCTCCAGCAAAAATCTCTTCTGCTTGTGCTGCCGTCGTAATCCCATTTTGAATCGTCTGCCAACTATGACCCAGTGAGACGAAGGGGCCGAAAAACATCAGCGAATAACCATTAAGGGCCACCAGCTCACCGACCGTAATGATTCCACTAGAAATAAACTTAACCGAAAAGAAGAAGACTGTGAGCTGAGTAAAGAAGACAATTATTCGCTGAAAAAAACTAACATTGCTCCAATTGCGCTCGATCTGATACCACAGACGATAGGTTCGTCCCAAGAGTGAATCGTGCACCGTCTGCTCTTCATATTCTTCCGCTGTTGCTTGCTTGACACTCTCAATTTGGGTCACGGCTTGAGTGGCGTCATCCCAACCTTCATTCCACGATTTGTGTGCCGCCGCATCAATCTCGGCAATCGGTGAAAGAATTTTAGCCAACAATGCTACATACAACAGAACCCCCATGACTAAAATAGTAGCAATCGTCACATTGATACTCGCCGCCAAAATGATACCAATCACAATACTAAGGAATTGTGGCGCGATGTTAGCGATAGTCCTAACGATAGCCGAAACCCGCCAACCAGCCATACTTATCTTCTGGATTACACCATGAATGTGCACGTTCTTGTGGTAAATCATCGGCGCTCGGAGGAGGTGGAAAAAACCCTGCACTTGAATATTGAAGTGAATCCCGGTGTCCACCCGGCGTTGTAAGCGATCCATGATCCAATCAATATTATTGGCCACTAATTGGGTTAAGGCCCAAGCTCCAAGCAAAACCATCCAGAGTGGAAAATGGTTCGAAGTAAACGTCCCCACTCCCTTAGAGAGATCAATGAGGGTATCGAAAAAGCGCCCCGTCACATAAGGGACGAAGCCATTCGCCACCGCCGAGACAACCCCTAGAATGACAAGGGTGGATAGCTCCTTCTTAAATGGTCGGGTGTGCCGACGAATCGCCTGCAACCCCTTTTTCATTCCAGACATGTCAGACTCTACCTGATACTTCTGCTATCATTTTTTTCATAAACATGAACTAGGGCGTTACGCAGTCCGACCGATGGGGCCATAGCAAAAGCCAGTTCACTGGGTAGGGCAGAACATCGCGCCATAATCTCAAAGGTACCCTGATAATCATCGGGTGTTTGAAGATTTTCTTTCTTAAGGTAGCCAAAATATTCCTGCATCAATTCAAGCTTGCTCACCACCGCTTGGTAAGTGTTATTAAGCTGTGCCATAAATAAAATTCCTCAATGATTGATATCGCGACTCACGAAGTGGCGCATTCTCGACATACAATTTGAAAGCATATGCACAAAAGGCAGTGAATGTTTCTGGCCGTCGTTCATAGAGCACAACACCCTCGTCAGCAATGATTTTCTTCATTGTTGGAGGCACTCGCTGGAGATCCACAAATTCTACATCAGCTCGACCCAAGAGCCGAGAGATGTCTGTTTCAATTTTAAATCGAGTGTCCAAGTCTAAAAGCTGTGGCGCCGTATAACCGATGTCCACATCGCTCCGCGAATGAGTCCGACCAGTGGCTTGAGATCCAAACAAAACAACCAGATCAAGGCCATACTTCTCTGCGATTTCTCCGATCTCTTTACTTTTTTTCTTAATCTCCATATTCATAGATGAGAGTATTATAGATGAAAATGGGACTAAAAACAATTTTGGTCTGTGATTAATAAAAAAGACCCCCGCCAACCTTTGTGAAGTTGCGGGGGTGGTGAAAGCAGATGATCCGGCTCGCCATTAACTTAGTGACCTTGAGCGAGCGAGGGCTGCCGACGGATCAAATCATGGATCTGGGTGATTGTCTGATTGAGGGCAATTCTTTGGGCTTGACCGATGGCACTGGCGGCGTACTCGGTGTTCGTCTTGGTATTACCCCAAGTGGTGCGCGAACTGGTTGAGCCGACAGAAGTGAAGCTCCCTTCGCTGGTGAAGGAGGTCACGAGACGACCGGTAGTAGGATTAACGACTCTAATATCTAGCCCAACCATCCCGGTGCGCTTGGTCTCGGTCGAGGTTTTGGTCCCAATGCCATGAGACACTAATCCACCAACGTAAGGAATGAACAAGGAAGGAATATTCGGTCCCGGGCTCTGACCTTGGCCAGAGACATCAGCCGTCTCATTAAACTCGGTGACTGTTCCTTGAATGACGAATGGTCCTTCTTCGCCTGACTTCAGTCCGTTGGTGATCTTCTCTGGATCACGCCGGTAGGTATCGTAATCAATGACCACGATATTACCCACTCGTTGCAATGAAGTGACGAGTTGGGCGGCAACTCCGGGGCCAATCTGCTCACCGGGGTTAATCACCGACATGCCACCGGTCGGTCCAATCGGATTGTTGGTCCCCGAGACTACCCCACTCGCTCCCATCACGAAGGGTTCAACGACGACGACCCAAGTGGGCAAAGCCGAATCGAGAGGAATACTCACAAGTGCAACTTCTGCCACCACCGGACGCTCGGCTCCCGCTTGCGCCCCCACTCGATCAACCCGAGCCGGTTGATTCTCACTGCAACCGAACTGTCCAACCAGAACTAGAATCACCGCCACAACAAAAACCCGCATTTCACAGCCTCCATTTCTCAATTTCTAATCCCAATCATCCAGAACCTTTCAAGGTTCTACTTCCTGTCTCGAAGTCTAGCATAAACTACTTCAGTTGAAAATCTTTCAAGAACGATCGGCGGTGGAGTGGGGATAGACCATACTTTCGTAAAGCACGGTAATGGGCGCGAGTGCCGTAGCCCTTGTGAATTGCCAATTGATAATTCGGAAATTTCTTGCCCAGCCTGACCATTTTCCGATCCCGCGTCACCTTGGCCACGATTGAAGCGAGAGCAATGATCGGAATAGTCTCATCACCGCGAATGATCGTCCGCTGATCTCGGTAAATTTTTGGCGCCTTGAGACTACCATCGAGCAAGACTTGGCACTGGTTTGGATTTAATTTTAACCGCTTCAAACACCGCCCGATCCCAATCTTCACCGCTCGCACAATCCCCCGTTGATCGATAATTTTCTCCCCCACCAGCGACACGGCAAAATCTAAATCCCCTTTTTTCTTCTTCTCCCTTAACCATTTAAACCATTCCTCCCGTTTCTGCTCGCTCAACTTTTTCGAATCCCGCAATATCCCGAGCATTTTGTCACTGTCAAGGACTATCCTCGCCAGTTGAACGACGACCGCCACGCTGACCGGCCCCGCCAACGGCCCCCGCCCGGCCTCATCAATCCCAACGAGATAGCGTTTTTGCCCCATTCTCATCACCCTAGTTTATCATGCTATAATCCGAGCATCA
>CAZZED010000069.1:0-4209 GCA_964653115.1 uncultured Candidatus Saccharibacteria bacterium
CCGAGTACGAGGAGCTTCATTAGCTTGTAGCTTCATTAGCTTTATTATAAGACACCTACAACCTCTTTACAACACAACACACGGTGCGCCGGGTTGGATTCGAACCAACGGAGGCCGAAGCCAGGAGATTTACAGTCTCCCCTCGTTGACCACTTGAGTACCGACGCGACTTTTTAAACCTCCATTTCTACACCCAAATACTACGTGATTTATGACGCGTAGGCAACCGCCTCGTGGTTCTCTTTCGCTCGCTTAGAAGCTCGCTCTGAACGATAAGTTTTTGTGAGTTCAATCACTGGTTCGTCATTTTTCATCGAGACCGCCACCACTCCCCCATTCGCGAGCTTGCGAGCGATGATATATTCGGCCACGGGATTAAGAATTTTAGTTTGAATCAAGCGCTTGAGCGGGCGCACACCGTACTCGGGACTGAAACCGAGCCGGGCCAGATAATCCATCATTTCCGGCGCCACCGTGAGTTCAATCTCCTTTTGCGCCAGCCGAGTGGTGACCTGCTTTAGTTGAATCTCGACAATCTCTCTAATCGTCTCCCGCGATAAGGGGTTGAAGATCACAATATCATCGAGCCGGTTCAAGAATTCCGGCCGGAAGTAGCTCTTCAGGTTCTCCATAATTTTACCTTTAATGTCTTCGAAGTTTGGCGTCTCGCGATTGCCGTCGCCCCCATTGAAGCCGATCTTCTGCTCGAGTCGGTTGATATACTCACTTCCCAAGTTAGAGGTGAGAATAATGATTGCGTTTTTGAAATTTGCCACTCGCCCCTTAGCATCAGTCAGTCGACCGTTGTCGAGCACTTGGAGCAAGAGATTGAAGACTTCCGGATGGGCCTTCTCAATCTCGTCGAAGAGGAGCACCGAGTAAGGGCGATGACGTACCATCTCGGTCAGTGACCCGCCTTCCTCATAACCCACATAGCCGGGCGGTGAACCAATTAATTTTGAAATCGAGTGCTTCTCCATGTATTCCGACATGTCGATGCGGACGAGCGACTTATCGTCATCAAACATGAAGTGGGCGAGAGTCTTCGCGAGCTCGGTCTTGCCGACTCCCGTCGGACCGAGGAACATGAATGACCCAATCGGCCGATCGGGATCCGAGATGCCGGCGCGCGAGCGCTTGACCGCCTCGGTGATCTTCTTGATCGCCTCGGCCTGCCCGCGGACGCGCTCGCCGATCACCTGCTCCATCCGGCCAAGTTTGTCGGCTTCCTCTTCAAGCATCTTCATCACCGGAATATGCGTCCAGCGCGCGACCACGCGCGCAATATCTTCTTCGCGAACCTCTTCTTTAAGAATCTGGCGTGAGCTCTGGAGCTTCTTCAGGCGCACCACCTTCTCCTTAAGTTGGCGTTCGAGTTCAGGTACTTTGCTATAGCGAATCTCGGCGGCGCGCGTGAGATCGGCCTTCATCTCGGCCTGTTCGGCCTCGATGCGCAGAGCCTCCAGCTCATTTTTTAACCCCTTGATCTCGGTGATGGCTTGCTTCTCATTCTTCCACTTGAGTTCAAGTTCACCTGTTTTGTCTTTAAGCTCGGCAATGCTTCGTTCAATTTCCTTAATTCGTACGCGCAATGGTTTGTTTTCTTTAAGCGCCAATTCTTGCTTCAACGCCTCTCGTTCCACCTCAAGCCTCATAATTTTCGTATGCGCTTCTTCCAGCACTGGCGGCTTATTCTCTAATTGGAGTCGGAGTGAAGCTGAAGCTTCGTCAATAAGATCAATGGCCTTATCCGGCAAGAAGCGGTCGGTGATGTAGCGACTAGACAAGTTGACCGCGGCCACAATGGCGCCGTCGGTGATGTGAATGCCATGATGGAACTCATATTTCTCCTTCAATCCGCGGAGAATCGCAATCGCGTCTTCGAGATTCGGTTCTTCGACATAAACGGGTTGGAAGCGACGGGTGAAGGCTTGGTCCTTCTCAATATACTTCTGGTATTCACGAATGGTGGTGGCGCCGATCATCCGGAGTTCACCACGGGCAAGTGAGGGCTTCAACATGTTGGACGCATCAATTGTTCCTTCGGCGGCACCCGCGCCGATGATGGTATGAAGCTCATCGACGAAAAGGATGACTCGCCCTTCGGCGCGCTCGATCTCCTTCATAATATTTTTTAACCGTTCCTCGAACTCACCTCGATACTTCGTCCCCGCGACGAGGAGACCCAAGTCCAGCGAGACGATTTCCTTTTGGCGGAGTGACTCCGGAATATCCCCCTTGGCAATCCGGATCGCGAGTCCTTCGGCGATGGCGGTCTTACCGGTCCCGGCTTCACCAATTAAGATCGGATTATTCTTGGTCCGACGGGAGAGAATCTCCATGATTCGCTGAATCTCCTCTTCGCGACCGATGACGGGATCAAGTTTGTCATTACGAGCCAGTTCGGTCAGATTCTTGGTATAGCGTTCGATGGCGCGGAACTTCTTTGTCTCGCCGACATCACGAATCTTCCCTGAACGCAATTCTTGAAGCACGCGCAAGACCCGATCCTTGGTGACGCGGAAACGAGTCAGCGTCTCTTGCGCTTGGTTGGGGATCTCAAGGAGACCCAAGACCAAGTGCTCAATCGAGACAAACTCATCTTGGAGATTGGCCGCGATCTTCCCAGCCGAGTCGAAGACGTGAACCAGTTCCGGCGCGAGATAAAGTTGATAAGATGGCGCCATCGTCCCGCCCCCTTCCGTTCCCTCCAGATGATCAATGACATAATCTGTGAGCATGATGGTATCGACTTCAATCTTGTCTAGGATCGAAGCGAAAATGCTTTCTTCTTGAAGCAGTAAGGCCGCGAGAAGGTGGAGTGGATTAACCTGATTCTGCCCCCGTTCAATCGCCAATTCTTGGGTCTTACGAATCGCCTCCTTCGCCTTCGAAGTGAAGTTGTTGAATGGTGGTGGCATAATAAATTTTACTTAATCTCCGCGAGGAGTTTAGTAATCGTCTCGGCTGAGACGGCAAGTCCTTGCCCCCGGCTCAAGCCGACGACCTCACCCTTGATATTCATTAATGGTCCGCCCTGATTCTCGGGGCTCGCGGCATTGGCAATAAGATAGGGGGAGGTGGAAGCTTGGCCGGTCGAAAGGAAGCTTGAAACAATTCCCACTGAGACATTGACTTCTGGTCGGTCAGAATAACCAAGCGCCAAGATGGTCTGCCCGATGGAGGGTGAAGCTTTAGCGAGAGTGAGAGCGGGCCACTTATTCTCCGTCGTCGTTGAGGGTAAGAGTTTGAAAAAACTAAGATCAGACTTCTCGGAGATAAAATGCTTGAGCGGAATAGTCTGACCCGAAGCGAGGATGGCTTGATACTTGATAGTGGTCGTCGCCTGATTGATCTGATTACCACTCGCCACGATGAGACCATCAGCCGAGACCAAGAAGCCACTTCCGATGAAAGTCTTGCTCTCATCGTCGGAGACGATTCTCAAGACGCTCGGGGTGGCGCCATTGATCACCTTCACGATCAACTCTTCTTCGGTCACAATCACTGGCACCTCCTTAATCACGGTTGAGACTTGAGTCTGACTCGGCACGACCTTCTCGATCGTCCGTTCGACGATCCGATTGATGGTTTGGGTCACGGCCGGCGGGGCTTGATCAAGCAGAGTGACGGTCACAATCCCTGTCGCGATTGAAGTGACGAAGGAGACAAGCAGGACGAGCAAAACGATTTGATTCTTGTTTAATTCTTCCATAGTTTTAAGTAAGCGTAGTATAACATCTATATTTTAACTGTCAAATTTTCTCCCACTTTTTGCCAATTGATGACCAACCAGAAAGCGTCCACATAATCATTCCGGCGGTTCTGGTACTTAAGATAGTAGGCATGCTCCCAGACATCGAGGCCTAAAACCGGCTGGCCTTCAGTAAATGGCACATCCTGATTGGCGGTGGTGATAATTACCAACTGATCATTGGACTTTTTAACCAGCCAAGTCCAGCCCGAACCGAAACGGCCGAGCGCCGCTTCTTTGAATTGCGCTTGGAACTTCTCCAAGCTCTCAAAATTTTTCTCCAATTCGAGTTTTAAGGTTCGACCTTCATCCCCCAAGGTCGAACCTTGGGCTAAAATCTGCCAAAAGAAAGAATGATTCCAATGTCCCCCGCCGTGATTCCTCACCGCGCTCCGAATCGCTTCCGGTATCGCGTCTAAATTCACTAATAATTCTTCCAAACTTTTTTTCTGCAA
>CAZZED010000070.1:0-4392 GCA_964653115.1 uncultured Candidatus Saccharibacteria bacterium
TCGCTTCAACCACTCGGGTTCTTGACGGCAGAGAAGATCGGCTTTTTTATCCGGTTCAGCCATAATTTCTTCCACCACTCTTTCCAATCGGATTGATTGAGAACCTTTGATTAAAATAATATCACTGGTCAAAAGCCGGTCCTCAATCTCTTCGCCCGCTTCGCGGGCGTCATCGAAGTGCTGTAATTTCTTCCGACTGAAGCCGGCCTCGATCGCTCCCTCGGCGATGAACTTGGCCCGAACGCCGACAGTCACGATCAGATCGCAGATTCCGGCCGCTGTCTTGCCCACTTCACGGTGGGCGTCGATAGTGTAAGTGCCAAGCTCGAGCATGTCGCCCAAGATGGCGATCCGACGCCCAATGCCCGGGAACTTCTTCAACGTCTCAAGCGCCGCCATAACGGCCACCGGCGAAGCGTTGTAGGTATCGTCAATGATCCAAGTGCCCTTCACCCCAGCCAGAATTCTCCCTCGCCCCGGTGGTGAAGAGTAAGTCTCAAGCTTTTCCGCCAGCGTGAGCAGGGGGTAACCGAGGGAGATTCCAACGGCCAGCCCGAAGAGGACGGCATAGAGTTGGTGCGGACCATAGAGATTGATTAGGCGAAGAGGAATAGTGTGTCCGGCGTAGTCAACCTTACAGGCAATGCCATTGGGGGCACCGGCCGGATCCAACGACAGATGGTCGTTATTAATTTTAATCTCCGCCGATTCATCCCAGCCAACTTTTACAATTTTTCGATCCTTCAATTTACCTTGGGTGAGAAGTTGTTCGAGAATGTTACGCACTCGCTCGTCATCTTGGTTCACGATCACCGTCCCGCCCGGCCTCACGGAGGTCAAGAGAGAAGCCTTCTCGGCGAAGAGTGATTCCGGTGAAGGAAAGAATTCCACATGAACGGGCACGGCCGGTAAACTAGTTAAGACCGCAATCTGCGGTCGAAGCCAACGGGCAAGCGACTGGATGTCCCCTACCCGATCGGCTCCCACTTCAAGCACGAGCCACTCTGGATACGGTCGACGAAAGATAATTAGGGAGAAGCCGTGGATGATATTCTTGAGCCAACCGAAGGGGTTCCCCCAGGCATTGGGTAAGCCGAGAATGGTCAAAGGGACTCCAAGTTCACTATTCCAACTCTTCGGACTCTCGTGAACCGTGGCCTTAAGTCTAAGGGCCAAAGCAATCGCTTCTTTAGCGCTTGTCTTACCCACACTACCGGTCACGGCCACGATCTTCGGTTGATAACGTCGCAAAACGAGTTTGGCTTCTAGGCGAAGGATCGAGACAATTAGCGGTCGGAAAAAAGTTTTAATCATAATTAACGATCGGGCGGGATTTGATAGTAGTTTAGCAGGAATTTAGCTAAGTTGAAAAATGGTTTAGCCAGAGTCTCGGAAGCGTATTGAGCGCCTTGCGGCGCGACAGCGTAGAGGAAGATGCTGAAGCGGGGGTTCTCCGCTGGGAAGTAACCGAAGAAGGAGTGAAGATAACGGTCAGTGTAGTAACCGCCTTCAGGATTTCGAATCTGCGCCGTGCCAGTCTTCGCCGCAATTTGATAACGAGCGAGGCGTTCACGACCACCAAGGATAGACTTATCAACCACCTGAACGAGCATCTTCGTCGTGGTACTGGCCGTTGCCTCGCTCACCACTTGGCGTCGCTCGAGAGGTTCAGTTCTAATAGTAGATCCAGTCTCGTAGTCAATCTCTTTCGTGACGAAGGGGCGCATCAGACGACCGCCATTCGCTAGCGCCGAGAGAGCGGTCGTGATTGCGAGCGGAGTTACGGCCAAGCCTTGGCCGAAGGAGGCGGTCGCATATTCCACTTCTCGACCATTCACGAGATTGCTCGATAGACCATTCAATTCACCAGGGAGATCAATGCCCGTCTTCTCATTCAAGAGACCGAAGTCTTGGAAATATTTTTTGAAGTTTTCTTGACCTAATTTTTGCATCACGAAGATGGCGCCGGTGTTGAGCGATTGGTTCAAGACCTCTTGCATCGAGACGATTCCCCGCCCGCGCCGGTCATAATTCCAGATCTCGCGACCACTGACGGTGACCGAACCACGATCATCATATGTCATCTCCGGTGTCACCACTTTGGCATCGAGGCCGGCGCTCATAGTAATCGGCTTCATGATTGACCCCATTTCGTAAACACTTTCAACCAAGGGGTTGGCGAGATGTTCGATATTAGTTTTCTTCCCCCCGGGGTCGAAGTTGGGTAGGGCTCCCATTGCCACAATCTCGCCCGTCTTTGGGTTCATAATTATTCCGCCCATCACGGCGGGGCGCCACTGCTCATTAATACCGGCCAACGCCTCTTCGAGTGATCGTTCAACAGCGGGCTCGATCGTGGTCACAATGTTCCCCGCTTTCTCGTTTGTTGCCGATGAATCTCTTAGGCCTAAGAAAATCTTGCTGAGCAAACTAGAGAATCTGACTCCTTCCCCACGGATCAAAATGTCATTGTAATACTTCTCTAACCCGTAACGCCCAGACAATTCACTTGACACGGACTCGTCATAACCGACGAAGCCGAGCAGATGAGAGGCTAATGACCCACCCGGGTAGAAGCGGCCTCTCTCTTCAGCGAGAGTCACTCCCGGCAACTTAAGCGCATTGATTAATCCCGCTGTTTCGAGGCTTAAGTGAGAAAGAATTTCTTCGTAAGGATCATTGACCTTGCCAGCGCGGGCCAGGAAGTCGGCATAATCAATGGGAATAATTGCGGTCAGGGCATTGTAGGTATCATCATGATTTCCAAGCTTAGTTGGGTTAATGACCAAGGTGTATTCGTTTTTGAGCGCCGCCGCCGAGACTCGCTTCCCATCAATCATTCCTGGAGCAGGCCGAGCGGTAAAGTAAATAGTGCCACGATCCCAGACTCCACCCGCTGGTCGGGAGTATTGACTGTTTGCTTTAGTTCGATAATCTTCGCCCCGAACTAATTGTAAGAAAAATAGTTTAGTCGTCAGAACCCCTCCGAGCATGAGGAAAACGATCGATAGAATTCGGAGACGAGCGTGCTTATTCTTGGGCATAACCTCGCCAACTGACGAGGATCTCACCAGAATCCTTGAAGCCCTGTGTGTAAGCCAGACCCAAGGTGATACGGCTACCCAGCGCCAGTTGAGTCGTCTCGAGCGTCGTGACCTCGTTGGTCAGATCCTTAATCTGACGAGTCAGTTTATCCTTACTCACTGAATGAAAAACAACCAAATTTACGAGGAAAATGTACCCAACGATCGAGAGGGCAATGAGACCGAGAATGGCAACCGTTTGCCACTCGCGGTGACTATAAGTTTTTGAAAATGTTTTGGAAAGGTTGTTGGTCATTTTAAATTTTAGAAATTATTCGAAGGGTGGCACTACGGGAGCGCGGATTTTTAATCTCTTCTTCGCGAGTCGGCTTCACCGCGTGCTTGTGGATTAGAATTCCCTCAGCCTGCCTACTCCAATTCCGGAAGCATTCCTTCACGATCCGGGCTTCAAGACTATGAAAGCTGATCACCGCTAAGCGTCCGCCGGAAGCCAGCTTCGGCCAGAGGTCTGCGAGTCCTTGTCGGAGCGCCCCGAGCTCGTCATTGGTGGCAATCCGGAGAGCTTGGAAGGTCTTGGTGGCGAAGTGTCGACGTCCGGAGCGATAACCCTTCGGCACCGCTCGGCCGATAATCTCGACCAAGGCTTGAGTCGTCATGATTGGAGCATGGCGACGAGCGACGACAATCGCTTCAGCAATTCGCCGGGCGTAACCCTCTTCGCCGTACTCGGCGATGATGTCACCAAGTTCTCCGGCCGTGAGTTGGTTCACGAGTTTGGCTGCATTCGTCCCTTCACCGACCTTGCCGTCGAGCGTCATCGTGAGTGGCCCATCAGTCTGGAAGCTGAAGCCTCGTGTCGGATCAGCGAGCTGGGGGGACGAGAGGCCGAGGTCGAGCAAGGCGCGATCAATCTCCCTAATCCCCAACGTGTCCAAGTGAGCCTCAACCTCCCGGAAGTTCCCAGCGTGGAAGATTTTCCGGCACGGGAGATCAGCGAGATTCACTGTCGCCCGTTCAATAGCGGCGGGGTCAGCGTCGAGACCAATCAAGGTTCCCGACGCGCCAATCGCCTCACCCAGGGCTCGGCTGTGTCCGCCATCGCCCAAGGTGCCGTCGAGAACAGTGAGCCCCGGATGGAGATCAAGGTTCGCCAACACTTCGTGTAAAAGAACTGGTTCGTGGGTCATCGGTCGGGAGCGAAATTAGAAGACGCCGATCTCACCCAACTTCTCGGCCAAGACGTCCGCCTGCTTCTCGATCTTCGCCACATGCTCGCGCCAACGCGCTTCATCCCAGATCTCGATCCGATCGCTGACGCCGGCGACGACGACCTTTACTTGCAAGCCGG
>CAZZED010000071.1:0-8432 GCA_964653115.1 uncultured Candidatus Saccharibacteria bacterium
TTGAATCCGCCGGGAGGTGGACCAAATGACGCGAACCCAGGACTTAAAAGTAAAATATCACCCTTTTTAGACACTTTTAGGCCAAAATTAAATGCCTCTTTTAAACTTTTAACTTCTGTATACTTTAAGCTTTTCGCTTTAAGTTTTAAATTCTCCGTCCCTGTGCCGGGTAAGAGTATCACTTTCTCGCAATATTTTTGAATCGTTTTTACTATCTCGTCTTTGATCTCCAAATTTTTATCGGCGCCGCCCATAATCAAAATGATATTTTTCTTCTTTTTATCCCCCAACGCCTCAAGCGCCACCCTTAGAGCATCGGGAGTAGTCGAAGTGGTGTCATTGTAAATTTTAATCCCCCGCCAGTTTTTTATAAGCTCAAGTCGGCCGGCGACGCCGGTAAAATTTTCTACAGTTTTCTTGATAATTTTTTCTGGAACCTCCAAGATTCTCGCCACGGCCACAGCACAGGCGGCGTTAATCCGATTGTGTTGACCTAAAATTTTTAGCTGCCAACTTTTTGGTAACTTCTTCACCGTCTCGCCACGAATAAGATAATCTCCAGCCTTTTGATATTTGAAAATATTTTCTTTGTCGGCTAAATAGGCCTTCATGTCTCCCTTGTAATAATTCTGGTGATCGGGTAAGAAGTTGGTGAAGACAGCAATCTGGGGACTCATTTTTAACTCGCCGAAGCCCTGCAATTGCCACGAATCGAGTTCGAGTACCACCCAATCTTCCGGTTTAACTTTTGGTAGTAAGGCGAGAGTCGAGACACCTAAAATATTTCCCCCCAACCAAACCTTTATGGTCGAGGACTGTCCTTGACATTGACAATGCTGACTTAGGATTTCGTAAATTAATTGCGTGGTGGTAGTTTTACCTCTTGTCCCTGTCACACCAATTATCTTCGCCCCTGATAGTTTAGCGAAAAGTGCCGTGCTCATCATGATCGGAATTCCGTTTTTCCTCGCTTCGGCAATGAAAGGTGAGTCCAAGGGAACGCCGGCGGCTTTGATAACCAGATCTCTGTCTCGGAAGTCTCGAAGTCTATGCTCGCCTAAGACATAGGTGATAGTTTTTAGTTTATAGCTTTTAGCTTTTAGCTTCTGAAGAGATGGGGTCAGATCTTTGGCTGACTTAAGATCAGTCACAATCAATTCGGCTCCACATTCGGCTAAGAATTTCGCATCTCCAACGCCACGACCCAAGAGACCAAGCCCCATGAGGGTGATCTTTTTATTCTTAAAATAATCTCGATAATTCATTACTGTTAGTATAATCACGATTATAAATAAAACAAAGCCCCCGATAAATTGGGGGCTTCTTGGATCAAAAAGTGAACTACGACGTTGTACTAGTGGTCATGGTGGAGACATTGGTCTGATCGTACACCAAGAGACTCGGGTCTTGTCCCATCTTCTCGAGCGCTTCTCCAAGCCGAACGGTGTTGACGACACCATTCTCATCCACAGAATCCATGAGAGCGGCCACCGTGAGCGGAGTAAGGAAGACCGATCGAGGCAAATTGGGTTCCTCCCAGTCAAGAATAAGATGAAGAACATTGATCCCCCCCAACCTAAGGAAAAGCCCTTCTGTGTCACCTGATGGATGAATGCGTTGATTGAGAATTGCGGTAACTCGACGACTCTTGGTGGCTGGCATACCTGGATTCCTTTCCATACTACCAACAAGAAGACCTTGCGATACCGCCGACACAGCGATATCTTTATCTCCTAGCACAATAACATTAATCCACCGTTCGTTCAATATCGCCAATTTCTTTGCGGACAAAGGCTTCAACATCGTTCAAACTCTGACGCAAACTCTCGGCCAAGGCCGTTTCCTCTTTGGTCAATACCCGAGAAGCTTTAGCCGTCTCCAGCAAAGCCAATTGATCCCGAGATTTCTCCCGCAGGAAGTCAAAGGCTTTATGCAAAGCATCAACTGCCTCTCGAGATTCACGACGAACTTTGCGTTTAAGTCTAATCACGCGATAGTAACTCCAAAGGATAACAAGGATGAGCAGGATGATCAAGGCGAGAATCGGCACAATGAGCGAGAGCCACCGGAGAAGATTATTCCCCCATTGCCAAAAGATTGGTAAGTAAATAGAAAAACTAACTACTTCCGAAGAGAGACTTTCCGCCCCGCGATCATCGTGAGCAATCGCTGACGCCAGATAAACTCCGACTGGCCACTTTTCATCAATCGCGATGACAAAGCGCCCCGCTTGATCGGCTCTAGTTTCGCGAATTACTTCACTCTTATCGGGTTGTTTGAACCGCATGGTCACCCCTATCCCAGGTGAGGCTTCTCCCCGAAGAGTGAGCGTATCACCGATCGACACCTCGCGCGGATATTCAAGAATTCTTGGTGGGGGGAGGGGCGCGATCGAAAAATCAATTGACCCCGCCAACATATTCCCGGCCCGATCATAAACTTTAGCGAGTAAGGTATGCTGACCCGGTTTTAGTTTCGGCGAGATAAACTGATGAGCCTCATTGTCTGACCAGAGACTCGGAGCGTCACCGTCAATTGATAACTCATAACGATCAACGCCTGATCCACTATCTAAAGCTGTAATGGTAAAGGCCACTTCTGGCGCGGTTGAATCGGGCTGTTCTAGGGGAATGAGTTTTAAATCAGTCGGCGGAACCGTATCAACCTTGAAGCCAAAGTGAGTGATATCACCCCAACCGCCGGCATTGCGCAAACGAAGATGGAAGTACCAAGTCCCATCTTTCACTGCCTGATAACTGTAAGTGGCGAAACGACCATCGCTAATCGTCCCCGGATTCGTTGAGGGTGAATGATCGGCTAAAATATTAACGCCAGTAATTTCTGACGCTAATTCCCACTTAAAAGTTGGATCGGGATCACGGTACCATAAAGTTGAATCGGGGTGAGTGGGCGAAGTCACTTGTGGCGCACTGGGCGCGCCGAGAGCGGTGGTTGCCTCACTGGCCGGCGACTTGAGTTTGACCGGCACAATGACATAGCGAGCGCCAGCTAAACCACTTAGAATATTGGTCCCTTCCCCGTCATTAGCTAACACCGCGCCTTCGGCCCAATCAAGGGAAGCGACCCCAACTATTTTAGGTCGAAAAGTAACCGTCAAAATGCGCCCAGCCAAACCAGAAAAACCGGGATTGGGGATGACGCCTTCGAATTCAACCCGGCCGGTCAGATTAGAATAGCTTGGTTCGCGCACCCAATAAGTGATCACGGAACTGGCTTTTCCTAAACTGACTACCTCCAATTTATCCTTCGGGAAGGCAATCACTCCCGAGACCGCATTTAATGCCACTCCACCACTCCCGACCATCACCGTGGTGGTGAAGGGCGCGCCGAGCGGATAAGAACCAGTCGGAGGGGTGAGTGAGAGGGTCGCGGCGGTGGCGTGGTTCGCTAAGCCTAAGAAACCGCTGACCGCGAGCGCCAGAATAATTTTCGAACGATAAGACGAATGAACCATAGACTAAAAATTGATATCACTATTAGTATAGCGTTATCCAACCAAACGATGTACCACGGACGGAGGATAACTGTCGCCCCTTGAATATTGCCCGCTCGATCAATCGCCCGGACATAAATATTTTTTCGAAGCGCTTGATCATTCAGACGGGAAGGACTCTCGACTCTAACATAATTATCATCTCCGCCCTCACTCACCTCATAATGATCAACGCCACTTTGTTTATCTTGAGTCAGGAAGACGAGGAACCAATCGTTGTTAAACAATGATGGATCTCGGCCAAGCAGGGGGGTGAATTTTTCGGGGGGAGTGGTGTCAATTACTTCTCCCGCGCTCGACTTAGTCCGCCAAGCCATTCGCGCCAGCGTTTTTGTCCCCAGGCCATCGTTAAGCAAGGCCGTGAGTTTACCGACGGTTAAACGGGTTAGTTCCAGGCGATTACCCTTAACCATAAATTTAAACAAGGGCAAATCCCCACTGCTGTCGGTCGGTAAACCACCAGGAATCATTCCGGCAAAAATTAGCTTACGATCATTAAAATGAGGTGGCTCAACCCAAAATTTAAGCACCGAATTACCATCCAAGATCCGCACCGGTTGAAGGGTGGCCGGAATGAAAATCTCGCCAGCTAAGACATTGATATTTTGCCCTTCCGGGTCAAGACTTAATTCAATTAAAATTTCTTCACCAGTTAATGGTTGATCCGACACTGAAAAATTAATTACCGCCGCCTGCGCCGGTGACCACGAAGCGTAAAACGCAAAGCTAAAAACTAAAAACAACAATGTAAAGTCTAAATTTTTAAATTTTGAATTATTGTTTTTCATTTTACGCTTTAAACTTTAAGTTTTTTACCCAGTCCAATAATAAGCCATGATACTGAAGTCAACCAGATCCACCCGACCATCCCCGCTTAAGATTGCTTTTTCTCGCGGAATGAATTCTGGTGAGAGTGGTCGACGATACCAAAAAGCGGCGATGGAGAAGTCAACGAGATTAACTCGACAATCACGGTTGAGATCACCGCGAAGCGGACAAGTTTGATTGGGTTCGACCAGAATGGTTTGGTCCCCCACCCGAAAATTAACCACCGTTCCAAATGGACTAATTTCATTTGCCACCGTCGATTTGGCCTTCGTGGTGTGATCGCCACGCTCGATTAGCGCCGTGTCAAGATTGTAAAGATAGAGACCGTCGTCACGAGCCAAGGTTCTAACGAAAAGCTCGTGCTCGGAATTAACTGCAATCGTCACCGTGCTACTACCAACAGTCTGACCAAAAATGGCCAGATTCTCACCTTGCATTACCTCTCGTTTATCCACCTCAATGGTCGGCGCGAGGAAAATGCCACTGATATTCGTCATCGCTCCAGTCGTCAGGTAAACCGGGAAGGTGAACAGGCTGGACCGACGTCCCTGGCTATCTTCGCCATAAACGGCGAAGAGATACGATCCGGCCGATAGGCTTGTGAGCGACACGGCGAATTTCGCATCCGGACCGGCGATCGTCGCCACCGCGATTTGTCCATCCTTAAGCACCGTGACTCGACTTAGAGGATAACCGTAACCGGATAAATTAACCCCGGTCACTCCGGTCGTTCCTCCTCCACCGCCACCGCCGCCACCGCCTCCACCACCTGAAGTCACTGGTGTCGCCGAGACTTCAGTCGAAGTGGCGATCGTATCGCCCAGCGCATCTTCGGCGCGGATGACGAAGTAGTAAAGCGTGCTATTGGTGAGGCTCGTGCGAGTAGAGGAGGTGACATTACCTAAACTGGTGTAACTATATGGCCCACCGGACACAGTAGACTGACCCACATTGTAACCCCCCACCGTCCAGCCGAGTGAGGCCGTGACCGCCGTCCAAGAGAGTGAGACTTGCGCGTCACCAGCCGTGGCTGACACGACCGGCGTCGAGACAACGGGGAAAGTGAGGAAGGCGCTCCGGAGACCGAAGCTCGAGGCCGTACTTGTCCCCAACCCCGGCTCACCGAGCGAGCCGAAAAGTTGGAAGCTGGTTGAACTCGAGAAACTGCCCGGCGCTAGCACTGGATCCAGAACTCGAAAACTCGACGAAGTATATTGCTCCGCCTGCACCGAAGAGGTGATCATTAAGATCACCACTAAGCCCGCGAAAAAGAGGAACTGTTGGCGGAAGCTAACCACCTATATAGACTAGGGTTTAGGAACCTGACTGGCCTTGAATTCTCTAATCCCCTTAACGACCTGTGAATCGTCCTTCAAAGTCTCAATGAAGAGAATCTGGTCGCGATTTATTTCCATCTTATCCATCGGACCATGTAATTCCGACCCCAGCTTCACGAGAGTAACGTTGGGATTAGCATTCGGCTGACTCGGCTGAAGCGGTTGAGCGACTTGGAGATAAAAGATGTCGGTCAAGATCGCGTAATCACCACGAGTCTCGGCCAACTTACCGAAATAAACTTGATTGTTGGTTAAGAAAACGGCTTGATAACCTTCGGCGGTATTGATTAAACCACCCCCCAGCCCATTCGACCACCACCAACCAAGACCGATGAGTAAAATAATTAAGATGACGATAATCCAAGTCGAAGAAGACGAGCGCTTCTGCGAGGCTAAAGATTCAAATGAATTTACAGCTTGTTCCATATATATATTATTAATTATTATTAGTAATCGGAGCAATCTCGATGATCTTATCAGCGACGGGATCATAGAGCAAAGCCTTCTGCGCCTGGTTGTAAACTAATACTTTATCACCCTTCTTGGCGCGGGCAAAGAAGGGTTGGTCCTTCAGTAACTCTGGATCAGCGACCGTAGCCAAGGTCGGATCCTCCCCCTCTGGTAAAACGACCAATCGACCGACCTTGGCCACCAGCTCCTTTAACTCATCGGTGGTCGGAGCTGGCAAGTTAGCCTGCAAACGTTTGACTTCGGTATAAAAATTCCCCGCTACGATCAAACTCATAACCGTAACGGCGACGAGAACAACTATTATCTTAGTTGAGTGATTCATATTCTGTCTAGTATACCAAATTACATTTTTAGTCAAAGTCCTGCCAAGTGGATAAAACCCACGGCTAAAATCGTGGGTTTTTATTTTTCCACAGTTTGGGGCTTGACAGGTTTTTTGGGGTTGCTATACTTATAAATGTATTTCTAGAAAAGAGCATTGCGTTAGGTTTTGTCCTCTCGCGGTGCTTTTTTATACTCTAATTTACCTCTCAACTCGTTCATAAAATAAATTCTTTCTTTGGCTGTTTGCTTAAGAAGACTCGAGCAATTCTCTATATCAGGACTGATCACCACTTCCAGTTTTTCCTTCCGAGTTTTTGCAGGCCAAGATTTAAATTCTGGCTATCAATGAAGGCGTAATTATTTTTATTAATTCTCATGGTTGGTCAGAGGGTGTTTCTACTACTGGTGCTGGTGGTGGTTCAGGAGCCGGAATGATTTCCGGTGGCGTGATGACTGGTGGTTCTGCCCCGACGTCCCCCACTGGAGGAGTCGAGGTCCCGACGACTTCGTCCGTCGGAAGTTCCGAATCGAGAATCACTTCTGGGGTGGAGGTGGCGAAGGAGCTATAGGCAATTTTCCCCGCATAGGCGATTCCCGGTGAGGTTAGAAAAATAAAAAAGACCCAGACAAATATTATGAGCTCCATGCTAGTTAATTAGATCTTCACATATCTAGTTGCCCGCCCTCGACCCATTCGCTTTATTTTTCCAAACTCAAGCAAGCGATCGAGTGCCTGCCGAACTGTACCTAGAGCTATTCCGGTTGCAGTAACAATGTCACTTACGCTTGCCTCACCTCCACCAGAGACATGCTTCCAAACCTCGTATTGTTTAGCGGACAGGGTATCCTCAATCTGCTCTTCTTCGAGAAATGTTAACGCTTTTGTCGCTTGTTCTTTTACGGCAGAGAAAAAGAAATTGAGCCACGGATCGATTGTGTCGTGATCAGTTTTGAAAGTTTCCTGTGATTGGCGGAGGGCAAGATAGTACTCATCTTTGCGCCGCTCAATAATTTGCTCATGGGAAACATATTGAACAAATTGATACCCTGATCGAAGAAGTAAGAGATTTGTAAGTATCCGTGAAAGTCGCCCATTACCATCCTGGAATGGGTGAATCTTTAGAAATTCGACAATAAAGTTTGCGATAACCAGGAGCGGGTGAAATCGATTCTCATCGAGGACACTATGCGTCCAGGCGACAAGTTCATTCACCTCTGCGGCCGTCTGCCAGGCAGGAGTAGTCTCGAACATGATCTTTGCCACCTTCCCGTCAGCACCAAGAACACCGACAGTGTTTTCGGTTTTCTTGTATTTCCCTTTATGGAGCTGGTCCTTGTCTGAGTATTTTAAGAGTTCGTTATGAAGAGACTCGATGACCCCTTCCCGCAGAGGAAGAGTCTGAAAGCTATCGAAAACATTTTGAAGCGTTTCTAGATATCCCTGAACCTCCTGAGAATCACGATCTGAGAACTTTGAGACTGCCAGACCTTGCATGATCTTCTCTACCTCTTCATCGGTCAATTTTGCTCCCTCGATACGCGTAGAAGCACCGGCAGAAGTAACGAGCACCGAGCGCTTGAGACTGGTGATAGCTTGTGGGGTCATCCGTAGACCTGACTTAAATTCGCCTCTAATGCCATCAATTTCGCCTATTAGAGCCACAATAAGGGGTTTTGGTGACTTTATCCTATGATCGAATTTTGCCTTGTTTTCTTCCATAATTTAGCGTTATAAGATATACAGCTGATTATAGCTGATTACAACGGAATAGCAAGCGGTTGTTTATTTTCATGGTTGGTCAGAGGGTGTTTCTACTACTGGTGCTGGTGGTGGTTCAGGAGCCGGTTCGGGGGTTGGTTCTGGTTCTGATTCAGGAGTCGGAATGATTTCCGGTGGCGTGATGACTGGTGGTTCTGCCCCGACGTCCCCCACTGGAGGAGTCGAGGTCCCGACGACT
>CAZZED010000072.1:0-10719 GCA_964653115.1 uncultured Candidatus Saccharibacteria bacterium
TTGAGGTCGACCATCCCCTCCTCGGCCCCCGTCTCAATCACCACATCACTCTCCGGCGTCCGGCCTTCACGGATGAGATTGGCGACGGCGGTGTTGTTGAGCAGAAGCTCGTGGGCGGGAATGAGCCCGCCGGAGACGCGAGGCACGAGACGCTGGGAGAAGATGCCGAGGAGCGAGCCGGCGAGTTGGACGCGAATCTGCCGTTGCTGATTGGCCGGGAAGGAATCAATAATCCGATCAACGGTCTGGGCGGCGGAGTTGGTGTGGAGAGTCGAGAAGATGAGGTGGCCGGTCTCGGCGGCGGTGACGGCGGTCGCGATCGTCTCGGGATTACGCATTTCCCCGATCATCGCCACATCCACATCTTGGCGAAACATCGAACGGAGCGCGGTCGCAAAGTCGGCCGTGTCGAAGCGCACTTCCCGCTGATCAATAATCGAGCGATCATTGGTAAAGAGGAATTCAATTGGATCTTCAACGGTGATGATGTGTTCGGCGCGTTCGTGATTGATAATTTCAACCATGGCGGCGAGGGTGGTGGACTTGCCTTGGCCGACGGGGCCGACGACGAGGAAGAAGCCTTGTTGCCGACGAGTGAATTCGGCTAATTGCTCGGGGAGATTAAGCTCGGCGAGCGTCTTGACCTTAAGGGGAATCTGCCGGAAGGCCACGCCCACGAACCCGCGCTGAAAGAAAGCGTTACACCGAAAGCGAATCCCTTCCGGCAAACTATACGAGAAGTCGATCTCCTTATCCTTCAGGAAAAGTTTCCTATTATCTTCACTCAAAACTTCCATCACCATACCCATGGTGTCGTCGGCGGTGAGAATCGGCTTCTTGACGATGGGAATTAAGTCGCCGGCCACGCGGATCGTGGGGTGACCACCGACGGTTAGGTGGAGATCCGAGGCTCCTTCCTTGGTGACAATCACCACCAGTTCTTCAAGCTGGTGCTTAAAATCGGTCATGATTTAACTTTTTGCTTTATTACTTAAGTGATTAGCAATGTCGGTGACTTTTGCCACCACCTCCGACGGGGTGGCGGACGCCTTCACGATATAACCATCCACGCCGAGCGCGAGGGCTTTCTCGATATCTTCTTTTTGACCCAGGTTAGACAAAACAATTACGGCCGTGCCCTCACGATAGCCACGCGTTTTCAATTCTTCGATCAACTGGAAGCCATCCATCGTCGGCATGATGATATCCACGAGGTAGACATCCGGTCGCCAACCTTGGGCTAGCTTCTCGAGCGCTTCCGTGCCACTCCCCGCGCTTTGCAATTCGAAGCCATGCTCGGAAAACTTGATCGAATACATATCGAGCAGGAACTTGTCATCATCGATAATTAAAATCTTCATCAACATATTATACCTGAAAGCTTACAACTTGCTAACCTCCTCGAAGGGGACAACGCCCTCGAAGGCCTTGAGCAAGGCATCCTCCCGCATCGTCACCAGCCCGTTAGCTCGCGACACGCGATAAATCTCGGCATCCGAAGGGTTGGTGAGAATCACCTTCTCCAGCTCGCGCGTCATCTCCATCACCTCGAAGACAGCGACTCGACCCTTGGTCCCACCCGGGCAAGTCGGTGAACGTTTAGCGCGGTAAACGGCCCCCGGAATCTTGATCTGCTCCTTAATCTTGTCCGGAATCTCCTTCAACTCCTTATCAATCATCATTTTAATCCCGCCATCAACCGGCACGGATTCCTTGGAATCGACACAGAGGGTCGGCACCAAGCGTTGGGCAATGGCCATAATGAGCGTGGCCGGAATGAGGTAAGGTTCAATCCCCATATCAATGAGACGCGGAATGACACCGGCGGTGTTGTTGGTGTGGAGCGTCGCCAAGACGAGGTGACCAGTGAGTGAGGCTTGAACCGCGAGCTTGGCGGTCTCGCCGTCACGGATTTCCCCCACCATAATGATGTCGGGGTCTTGCCGAAGAATGGACCGCAGGCCATTGGCGAAGGTGTAGCCAATCTCGGGTTGAACTTGAGATTGGTTGATGCCGGGAATATTGTACTCGATTGGATCTTCGAGCGAGACGGCGTTATTCTTCTCTTTATCAATCTCGTTTAACATGGCGTAGAGGGTCGTGGTCTTACCGGAACCGGTTGGACCAGTGACCAGAATCATGCCGTAGGGACGCTTGGCGGCATTGCGAAGTAAGGTGAGATTGGATTCATTGAGACCGAGTGAAGGGAGATTGAGAATCGTCTTCTCCGGATCAAGAATACGGATCACCACCTTCTCGCCGAAATAAGTGGGCAGAGTGGAGACGCGGAAGTCGATCTTCCGATCTTCAATCCGGGCTGAGAAGCGACCGTCTTGCGGTTTACGTCTTTCGTCGAGCTTCATATTGGTCAGAATCTTGATCCGCGCCACGACGGCGTCGTGGACGGAAGCCGGCAAAAAGAGACTGGTATAAAGCGCGCCGTCCACCCGAAAGCGCACTTTTACTTTATCCCCGACCGGCTCAATGTGAATATCGGACGCATTACCGGACGTGGCGTGCTGGAGAATGACGGCGACAATCTTGGTCACCGGTGCTTCTTCAATAATCTTGGTTTGCTCGGCGGTGAGAGGAATCTTCTTATCCTTATCCAGCGGGTACTCCTCCGCTTCAGCCTTGATCTCCACATCAAGATCACTTAAGGCCTTCGAAACTTGGGTGGTGAGACCTTCATAGCTCACAATAACATTGTCGAAACTCGCTTGGGAGATCTGGAAGATCTTGTACGGTAAGCCCAGCTTCGACGCGATGAATTGGAGGGCATCGCGGGCTTCGAGATTATCCGGCGTCATCATCCCGACTTCGAGCACGCCATCAGCTTGACCAATCGGAACGAATTGATAATAAGAGGCCGAATTACGCGAAACGTAATTAAGGATGTCGGCCGGAATCTTGTGATCCTTGGGGATGTCGCGAACCGGAACGATTCGACTAGGCGTGTCTTGAGCCATGGCTAACGACGAGGGGTGGTCGTGCTTGTGGTCGTGGCGGGAAGAGGGCGCTCGAAACCGACCGGAGCGAAGGGATTCTGGCGCTGTTTGGGCTCATCGACCAAATCAACTCGAAAATTGGTGAGACTATTCCACTCGGGAGTGGCGAAGAGATCACTATTTAATTCTACTCCTCGGAGGCGGTCGAGTAATCTAATAAATTCATCATCCACTACGGGGGCGCCAGCCGAATCGACATTGGAAACAGTCTGCAGACCGGGGGTATTGGTATCGGGGGTGGACGGGACGAAGAAGAACTTGTAGCTGAAAAAGGCCGCGAGGAGAATGACCAGACCGATAAGTAATTTGATGATGGTGCGGGAAGACATAAAATTATTTTAACCAATAAGTCCGCAGGCTAATCTTATAATCATAGAAATTGCGATCATTACCACTGAAGGAAACATTTTCCACATCGACAATCTGACGGCTTCGGGCCAAATCACCGAGGAAGAGTTTGAAGATCTCATACGAAGCACTAACCGAGAAGGAGATCACGGCTGAACTCTTGCCCGAGAGTTGGTCGCCTGAAGGCTTGGCCTCGGGCGGGTTTGAATCATTCTCCTTGAGCACGCTCGGATTCCTCACCGTTAAGCCACGCTTCTTGGCAATGTTATTGATATCAATAATTAAGCGGACATTATCAATATTGCTTGGTAAGAGTTGGTTGAGATCGTTGATGTCGTTCTGATCGATCTCCGAGCGACGATTCTGTAATTCGATTTGTCTATCCTCTAAGGCTTTGGCATTAGCATTCGCCACCGTGAGTCTCTGCATCTCCACCTTGAGGGCCTTAATCTCCTCCAAGACCGGCGTCGTGAAATAAAAGAAGGAGACGAGAGCCAGAGCTAAAACTAAAAATGGAGTAAAGAATCTGATCATAGGGTTAAATTTTTAACATATGAAAAGAGCGAGGGGTTGAGCGTTAGCTTGAGACTGAAGCCGACATTATCGGTGGCATCAGCATTGACGTCAGAGAAGAGAAAACTCTCAATCAATTGCGGGCTCTTAAAAAATTCAATCGATTGCAACGCCACGCCTTCATAACTCCGCGCCACGCCCTTGAGGTCAAGAGTCGTACCGGTCTGACCAAGGCTGGTGTACTTGATCGACTGGAGGGTTTCGTCTTCCAAAAATTTAAGCACGGGCAAGAAAGTCTTGTGCTCATCCACAATCTCCTTGGCGCGACGCAATTGCTTATCCAGTAATTCGAATTCCGAAATTGAATTATCACCGAGCGAATTCTTACTCTTCTCCAGTGAGGCCAAGAGACCACAACCGAGCTCGCCACCGGAATCCGAATCACACGGGCGATTAATCTCGCGGTTGAGATAAAAACGGTAGCCATAAGTGCCACCGAGGAAAAGTAGGGCAATAATCAAAACCACAATCGACAAGAGCAAAAAGAGGCCGATGGTCTCTCTCGGCCTAGCGTCGACTGATAACGATTGCTTGGGGATGAATGATGTTTGAACGTCTCGTTCCATATAAATTGATTAACCTAGTTCTTCAAGCTGTCGCAGGGCGAGTCCCATGGCGACGGCGAACCCCGGACCTGAACCGCGCAAAACGTTGTCTAAAAAGGCCGGATATTCCACTTGGGCGAAAGGATTACCGAGCGTGACTGGAACCTCGAAACTCCGCGTGGCTGTCTCTAAGAGCCCCTTGAGCAACGCTCCTCCGCCGATTAAAATGATCTTGCTAATGGCGCGTTGCTGCTTCTGCTGATAGATGGTCAGAACCTTGGTCACTTCAGAAAAAATGTACTCCACAATGGTAGAAACGAGGCCGGTCACCTTCTCTCCCTCACCGATCGTCTCCACGAGACCCACGCGACGCTTGATCTCTTCGGCCTTAGCAAACTCAACGCCGAGCGACCGCGAGATGGAGAGGGTGATATCTTGGGCCCCCTTGCTGATGGTGTGAGAGAGACGCACCACTCCATAATCCACAATCGCCAGCTTGGTCGTCGACGCGCCGAGATCGATGATCACCGTGGGCGAGAGGTCTCCCGCAAAGACCGAACGCAAAGCACTGAAAGTCTCAATCTCAAAGAACGCCGCCTCGCGCTCGAGCGCCTTCATCGTCTCGCGATATTGACCGATGATGTCGTGGTGAATGGCGGCGAGAAGCACTTCCACCCGCTGACGCTCCATCACCGCCTTCGCCTCCGAGGCCTTCGGGATAATCCACCAGTCGAGTTCAACCTCGGTGATCGGCACGGGAATGTATTTGCGCGCTTCAATTGGCACGATCTTCTCCAGCTTGGCTCGACCGACATCAGGCAACTCCATAATGATGAGGAGACTCGAGCGCAGTGGGATCGCCACCGAGGTCGCCACGGCGTTGACATTAGCCTCTTTGAAAAGATCGCGCAAAAGTTCGGTGAGCTTCGGGACACCAAGGTTCGACACTTGCCCGACCGCCAAGTCGCCGTAAGGACCGAGAGCAATCTCGCCGTAAGTCTCGAGAATCGCGCGCCCCTTCTCACGACGGAGTTGCACCGCCTTAGCCGATGAATGACCGATGTCTAACCCCACCACTCGACTCTCTTTCTTCTTCCAAAGACCAGTCGCTCCAAGGTGGAATAACTTTTGGAACGGATTTGCCATAGCTATTATTGAAATAGTATAGCATGTCAAGAATTATACCACGATAATATGCCATACTTATCCACACCTGTTCGATTCATGTTACGCAAATTTTTAAATTTTATTCTCAATCTCTTCTTGCCACTGCGTTGCTTCGGTTGCGGCGCGACCGGAACCGTCTTATGCCCTAGTTGTGTGCGCAAACGCGACCCAGTCGACCCGATCGATGCCCCTCTAACTCACGCTCGCTTCGCCTACCGCGATCCGGTGATTCGGAAAATGATTTGGGCCCTTAAATATCGCGGGGTCAGAGCGGTCGGCGATCGCTTCGGCGCGTTGCTCTATGATTACTTAACCGAAGATTTGTCAGAAATTAGCCTCCTCAATGGTAGCGATAACAATTTCCTGATCATTCCGATTCCCCTCTCGTCCGCGCGCCAACGAGAGCGGGGTTACAATCAAGCGACGGCGATCGCGCGCGGTTTTGCTAATCGTGGTGGTAAAAATTTTTTGATCAGAGAAGACATTCTCTCCCGCCCGCGCGACACCGGCAGTCAGACGGAAATTAAAGAACGAGCAAAAAGATTGAAAAACATGCAAAAGGCTTTCGCGGTTAAAGATTCTAATTTAGTGAAAGGCAAACAAATTATAATTATCGATGACGTGACGACCACCGGCGCAACCCTCGCCGACGCCCGCCGGGCGCTCGAGCGCGCCGGCGCCAAAACAGTGCTCGGTGTGGCGGTGGCTCATGGGTAATTTTTGTGCTAGTTTAGAGTTTGAATAATCTTGGAGGAGTGCCGGAGCGGTTAACGGAACGGTTTGCTAAACCGTGGACCTCTTAAAGGGTCCCGTGGGTTCGAATCCCACCTCCTCCGTTTTTGAAATTCTTACAATAATTTGCTAGCATATTGTAATTAGTATAATTAAAATCATATGAATCCAAACAAAGCGTTGTGGGAAAAAGGCGACTTTACCGAGATTGCTTCTTTAATGCGTCAATCCGGCGAAGTGGTCGTCAAATCGCTCGGAGTAAAGACGCCGTTGCGGGTCTTGGACCTCGGTTGCGGGGATGGCACGACGGCAGTTCCGCTGGCCCGTTTGGGAGCGGAAGTTGTCGGCATCGACATTGCCAAGAACCTCGTTGACGCCGGGAACAAACGAGCGACAGAGGCAGGTCTCAATAATCTGACATTTCAAGAAGGCGATGCGAGCAACCTGCAAGGGGTGAGTGACCAGTCATTCGATTTAACTCTCTCAATTTTCGGCGCCATGTTTGCTCCCAAACCCTTCGATGTCGCCAGGGAAATGGTTCGGGTCACCAAGCCGGGGGGTCGGATTGTGATGGGCAACTGGATTCCAAATGATCCAACATCATTCGTGTCGCAACTGCTGAAGATCAGCGCCTCATTTACCCCGCCACCGCCGGAAGGGTTCATCAGTCCGATGACTTGGGGGGTAGAAGCCAACATCATCGAGCGTTTCGGCCAGGCTGGAGTGCCTAAGGAGAAAATCTCCATGGTCAAGGACACTTACTCCTTCATCTCGCCCGACAAGAGCCCCGAACAATTTATAGAATTGCTGGAACGATACTACGGTCCAACCATGAACGCTGTCGAGGCAGCTCAAAAGAACGGAAAAACGGAAGAGCTTCACCGCCAACTCTTGGAACTGGCGAAGGCGCAAAATAAGAGCCCTGACGGCAGTACTTCAATACCGGCGACCTTCATGCGAGTGACGGTGAACCTTTGAAATGAAAAAAATAATTGCGATTGTTGTCATTGTGGTGGCGGGCGGGATTAGTTTCGGAATTTGGTCAGCGTCGCAACCAGGGGAACTCGATGGCTTCGCCCAGTGTCTCAAAGATAAAAAAGTTATTTTCTACGGCACCTTTTGGTGTAAGTACTGCCAGAAGCAGAAAAAAATGTTTGGCCGATCAGCTTCGCTTTTGCCTTATGTCGAATGTTCCACCGCCAACGGTCAAGGGATGTTGCCCATCTGTAAGGATAACGGCGTAACTGGCTATCCGACTTGGGTCTTCCCCAACGAGACGCGCGCGAGTGGGGTAGTGCCACTCACGACGCTCGCCGAGCGCAGTGGTTGTTCGTTACCCTAATATGTCCCCCGCCGTTGCGCTGATCAGTCAGATTCTGGCCGTCCTCACAATTGTCGGCCAAGTCGGCGCGTTGATTCTCGTCATCGCCTTAATCAGACAAAATAAATCTGCTTGGGCGAGTCGGCTCGTCACCTTCGTTCGCACTTATTGGCTCTGGGTGGCGTTCGCCATTGTCTTGGGCGCCTTTATCGGCAGTCTCTTCTACTCCGAGATCGCGAGCTTCCCACCGTGCTCGCTTTGTTGGTATCAACGCATTTTTATTTACCCACAAATTATCTTGCTCGGTGGCGCCCTCGTCTGGCGCGATCGCTCGATTGCTCGCTACGTCCTTCCCCTCTCCGTCATCGGCGCGGTGATTGCAATTTATAATTCTTATCTCCAATCCGGCGGTTCGCCTCTCATCTCTTGTGGCACTTCCGCCTCGGGCGGACCCTCCGCCGTCGATTGCGCCCAGAGATTAGTTTTCGAATTCGACTACATCACGCTTCCTCTCATGTCGCTAACGGCTTTCGGTTTACTCATTCTCTTGGCTTTAACGGAATTAACTAAACTTACCCAAAAACGATAATTTGGGATAGAATAGGGGTATGCTGAAGAACGAGAAAAAAACCGAGAATTTATCCCGTAAACTTCTAACCAAAGCTGGCATTTTTGACAATGATGATTTTATTGTCGAGGAGCAAAAAAGTGACAGCCCAATCATTCAAAAGTTGCTCAAAAATGCTAGTAAATCAGGGGCTGGGCTCGGCAAACCAGAATTCATAATTCGTAAAAAAAATAGCAACGAATTTCTAATAGTGATTGAGTGTAAGGCCGATACTAAATATCACGAATCAAAAAACAGAGATGAGTATGCAAATTATGCGGTTGATGGGACACTTTTGTATGGTAGTCATCTAGCTCGCGCGTTTAATGTTATCGCGATCGCTATAAGCGGAGAAAGTGAAAATGATTCAAAAATTAGTACCTACTTATATCCTAAAAATTCATCGACCTACACAGATTTGTTAGACGAAAATAACCAGAAGATCCAGAGGATATTAAATTGGGATAGATATATCGAACGAGCAAAATTTGATCCAGCACTCGCAAAGACAAGGCACACAGATTTGATGAGATTTTCACGCGAATTGCACGAATATTTGCGTGATTATGCAAAAGTAACAGAAGCTCAGAAACCACTTTTAGTGAGTGGGATATTACTCGCTCTCATGGAGAAGGGTTTTGAAAAAGCATATATTGCATATGAAGGTGAAGATTTGGCGCGGAAGACATTTCAAGCAATAAAAGATATCGTTGATAGTGTACAACTTGGAGAAAATCAAGATTCAAAAAAAAGGGCAGTTACTAACGCTTTCAGTTTTATCGAACATCATCCAGAACTGCATAAAATAGATGTCAGAAAAAACGAATCACCTCTCAAGCATGTAATCCAGGAGCTACATCTTCATGTAAAGCCATTTACAGAAAACCACTATGATTTTGATATTATTGGTAACTTTTATGGAGAGTTTATTCGATATACCGGTGGTGATAAACAAGGACTCGGTATAGTGCTTACCCCTAAACACATCACCGATCTTTTTGCAGATATTGCAAAGGTCAATAAAAACTCCGTTGTGCTTGATATTTGTGCAGGAACCGCTGGTTTTTTGATTTCTGCAATGAAGAAGATGACTCAAAATGTTGATGCTGACGAGAAGCGTCGGATACTAGAAAATTCACTAATCGGGATCGAGCAAGAACCGCAAATGTTTGCTCTGGCTGTTTCCAATATGATTCTTCGTGGTGACGGGAAAACCAATCTATATCAAGGTGATAGTTTACGAGACCAGAATATTATTGAAAAAGTAAGAGAAAAAGCGGACACGGGTTTTATTAATCCCCCTTATTCACAAAAAGGTGAGGACGTTTCAGAGTGGCATTTTATTATTCAAATGCTCGATTTGCTAAAAACAAAAGGGACGGGTATTGCAATTGTTCCAATGCAACTTGCTATTGATACAAAGAATCCATTGCGAGAAAGATTATTGAAAAATCATCGACTGGAAGCTGTTATGAGTATGCCCGATGACTTATTTTACCCAGTTGGCGTCGTTACTTGTATTATGGTTTTTACTGCACATGTACCACATGATAGTGATCCACATCATGGAAGTTGGTTTGGATATTGGAAAGACGATGGATTCAAAAAAGATAGGGTTCAGGGAAGGATTCCTAAGGATGATGAGCTTTGGAAAACTATAAAAAATGAGTGGTTAGTCAATTTTAGTAATAAAAAGGAAACACCGGGAAAATCTATACGAAAAAAGATTGGTCAAACACATGAATGGTGCGTGGAAGCTTATTTAGAAACTGATTACTTAAATTTGTCTAACAGAGAGTTTATTGAGACTGGACGACAGTATCTTGCTTTTTTGATACGGAACGGTGATTTTACCTTAGCCAAAGAACTTTCCAGAAATAACAAAGAGATTAAGTTAAATTTGGGTCAATTTAACTGGTTCACATATGAAGATTTGTTTGATAATCCAAAAATCGGAAAAAGTATTGATTTAAACAAACTTGAGGAGTCAGAGAACGGCATAAATTATGTTGGTCGTACTGAAGAGAATAATGGTATTACAGCAAAGGTTGTAAACGATGGAAGTTTTGAGGTTTATCCAGGTGACTGCATTACAGTTCCGATGGTTGGTAATGAGTTGAAATCAAGCTACCAAACAGAACCTTTCTGTGTTTCCCAGAATATAGCGATACTAAAACCTAGGGATTTTACTCTGAATCCATTTCTGGCTATTTTTTTGAATACAATTATTCGAAAGGATAGATTCCGTTTTGCTTATGGAAGAACACTGAGTCTTGATCGACTGAAAATGCTGAAGATTAAACTTCCAACAGACAAAAGCGGAAATCCTGATTGGCAATTTATGGAAGATTACATAAAATCCCTGCCGTATTCCGGATCAATTTAGGTCAATGCTCGCCGATCACTTTCGTCTTAGTC
>CAZZED010000073.1:0-3687 GCA_964653115.1 uncultured Candidatus Saccharibacteria bacterium
AAGGCGGTTAAGTTCGACCTTGATCAATTGCTCAAGGTTGATCTGGAACGAGTTCAGATCTTAGGCAAGGTTGAGGCCGCGCGGGCGCGGCAAAACGTGGTGAGCCAAGAGATCACTAAGGCTTCGGTGGGAGATAAGGCCAAGCTCATCGCCGAGATGACCGAGCTCAAGGCCGGCTTCAAGGCAGAAGAAGATAAATTGGCCGAAGTGATGAAGGTGTGGCGAACGCTAATGCTCCAAGTGCCAAACATTCCCGACATCTCGGTGCCGGAGGGTAAAGATGAGAGCGAAAATCAAGAAGTGCATACTTGGGGCGAGAAGCCTAAATTTGATTTTACTCCCAAGGAACATATTGAACTCATGACCAAACTGGGGATGGTTGACTTCGAACGGGGGACCAAGGCCCACGGCTTCCGCGGTTACTTTTTACAGGGGGCCGGAGCCGAATTATCTTGGGCGGTCTTGAATTACGCCCGAGAATTCTTCGGTCGGAAGAATTTCCAACCTTTTATTGCGCCAGCCATCCTGAAGAAGGAATACTTCTATGCCACCGGCCACCTCCCGCGCGAGGCTGATGATCTATATAAGACTCAAGACGACGATTATCTCTCCGGCACGGCGGAAGTGCCGATGATGGCTTATCATAGTGATGAGATTTTAGCCGAGAGTGATTTGCCGAAACGTTTCCTCGCCTTCTCACCGTGCTATCGTCGCGAAGCGGGGAGTCATGGCAAGGATACCAAGGGACTCATTCGCGTTCATGAATTCTTCAAGCTCGAGCAATTAATTCTTAGTCGCGCCGATCACACCGAGTCGGCGACGATCCATGAGGAGCTCAATCACAATTATGAAGAGTTTATCGAGTCGCTCGGTCTGCCTTATCGTCGCCTCCTCATTTGCGGTGGCGATCTCTCGCTAAGCAAGGTCAAGCAATATGACACCGAGATCTGGTTTCCCTCCCAAAAGGCTTACCGCGAAGGCTCGAGCGCTTCTTATTATCATGACTTCCAAACGCGCCGTTTCAATATCCGTTATCGCGATGAAGCGGGGAAGACGCACTTTGCTCACTCGCTCAATTGCACTGCCGTCGCGACACCCCGAATCTTGGCCGCGCTCGTCGAGAATTATCAGCTGGCCGATGGCACCGTCACCATTACGCCAGTGCTCCGGCCGTATTTCGGTGGGAAGGAGGTAATTCGGCATGCCGTCGCATCGTGAGATTCTAAAAGCTAATCGCCGCGCGAGACGGAAGAAATATTTCCGTCGGGGAGTAATCGGGGTGGTTTTAGTGGTGACGTTACTTTCAGTCGGTTTTTGGTATTTCTGGAATTCCTCATATTTTTCATTGACTCACATTGTGGTCGCCGGGGAAAATAAATTACGAGAAGAAGACTTGCTTAAAGTGGTAGACAGAGTTTTGACTCCCAAGTACCTAGGTCTTTTAAGCCGACGAGTTAATTGGTTTTACCCGCGAGAAGAATTAAGGCAAAAATTAGCTGAAGAATTTCCGGAATTATTTTCTGTCGGGAGTGCTAACTCATCTTTCGGGGCCTTGTGGATTGAGGTCGCCGAGCGTGAGCCAGTGGCGCTCTGGTGCCAAGAGTTGAAATGTTATTTCATGGATGAAACTGGTCTTCTTTATTCTCCCGCGCCGGCCTTCTCCAATAACCCATTTTTCACTTTAACCGGAGAAGTCTTGCCTTTACCAATTGGGAGTCGCCCGCTTTCAATTTCAAATTTCAAATACCTGCTTGAGCTTCGATCGAATCTCAATCAGTCATTAAAAAGTGTTTCAATTTTTTCTACTCAGACTGTGAATACAGTTTCGATTTTTAAACCAGTTGACTACACTTTCGGGGTTAGAGATCTAAGGCGAGAGGTGGAAGCATGGAGTCTCTTGGTTGCGAGGCAAAACGACGCCACTTCAACTACCCTTCGTTTAAGGGCGGCCCTCACCACCCCCAGCTTCTTGACCGAATATCAACTGGCGAGCTCAACCCTCGAATTCTTAGATGTTCGCTTCGAGCGTAAAGTTTTTTATAAATTTATGTAATAATAGTAGAGTATGAAGCTCCCAACTCTCGCGCGACGTTATTTTGGCTGGCATTATACGACGGGTCTGGTCGACTGTGTCCGCCTCTCAGCCAACTTTATCTGGTTCGTCTACCACTTTTTTTCAGTTCCAGAAGTAACGAGAACGCTCTTTGCCCCTTGGCGACGTCTCGGAGAATCATATCGGGTCGGCTTCCATCCCGAGCGGGCGCTCGAAGCTCTCCTCGTTAATACCCTGATGAGATTTTTTGGCTTTGTCGTCCGAATTATCTGGTTGGTAATTGCCCTGGTGGTCATTCTCAGTACGCTAGTCCTCGGACTGTTGCTGACGGCAGTCTTCTTCGGCGCGCCAGTCATAATTTCAGCCTCATTTATTATCGGCTGTTATTTGGTGTTTTTAGTTTGATTTTTATGTACCCCTTTAGATCACAATTAGTCACCGCTCGCGCCTACCCCTTCTTATTGCTCGAGGGTTTAATCGGCCATCGAGAGAGACATTTAATCCTCCGCCTCTGCCAGTGGCTAATCTCCAGCCTGGTCATTATCTTACTGGTCGCGAGCTTATCGCCGTTTATCCCAACTTTTTCAAATTATTTAAAAATTTCAGAGTTGATTATCCCTAAGGTAGTTGGGGCATTATTTATCCTCTTTTCAGTCTGGCTTAGTCTCTATCTCTTCGAAGCTTATTTTCGTAGTCATTATTTTTCGAGACCCGATCCGGCCAAGGGAGATTTATTCACCTTCGATATCGGCCGAATGCTTTATCAAGCCGAAGAACCTGATCCCTTGATCGCCTGCCTGTTGTCTGAAATGGGAATCTTCCTAATTCTCCGCCTCGGTATTTCCCAGTCTGCATTATCTGGTTTCCTGGAGACTCATCGTGGAGTTTCGTCGCCCGGGGGAGTAATGCCATCGCTCCCGATTGAGGTGGGTAAAGTTTTAACCATGGATCGCTTGACCGGTTGGCTCTTCGACCAATATCCCGATTTTGCTAAATGGTTGACTCAATTTGAAGTTAGACGAGATGATTTAACTGGAGCAACCACTTGGTTGATGGAACAGACCGCGAATGAAAAAGAAATTGAAGCTTGGTGGCAGAGAGAACGCCTAGCCCGGATTCCGGGTTTGGCCAAAGACTGGTCTTACGGTGAGACGTCTCACCTCGATCGTTACGCGACGAACCTCTTACTATTACCCCAGACCCGGCTTCACCCGGATGATCGACTCGAGCCTTCCCCCGCGGTGCTTCAGGTTGAAACAATCTTGTCTCGCGAGACTGAGGCCAACGCGCTCCTCCTTGGTCAGGCGGGAGATAGTGCCTCTCGAGCCGTGGTGTATGAATTGGTGAAGTTGATTAAGCGAGGACGCGTCGTTCCAACCCTCGAGCACCGTCGGCCAATGTTGTTTGAAGTGGCGAAATTCCTAGCTTCTTTCCAGGAAGCAGCCGAGTTGGAGAAAGAACTCCTGACCATCATTAGTGAGGTTAAACGGGCCGGCAATATCTTGCTGGTCATCGATGATCTCCCTCTTTTCGTCACCGGCGCACACGCCCTCGGCGCCCCGATTGAGAAACTCCTTGACCCCATCTTGGCTTATCGAGAGATTCTCCTCGTCGCGCTTTCATCGGTCGAGGCG
>CAZZED010000074.1:0-10467 GCA_964653115.1 uncultured Candidatus Saccharibacteria bacterium
GCGTGGTCGGACGACTTGAGCTTATAAAAAACTGGCGAGGGATTAAAATTTATAATGACACCACTTCAACTACCCCCGATGCCTTGAAGGTGGCGTTGGAAGCATTAGGAGCCCCTCGACTTCGCTCGGGGCATGACCAAAACATTATTTTGATCATGGGTGGGGCGGATAAAAATTTGGAGATTAAAGACGAGATAGTAAAAACGATTCAAAAATATTGCCGAGAAATAATCTTATTACCCGGAACCGGTACCGAAAACTTAAAACTTAAAGCGAAAAGCTTAAAGTATACAGAAGTTAAAAGTTTAAAAGAGGCAGTTAATTTTGGCCTAAAAGTGTCTAAAAAGGGTGATATTTTACTTTTAAGTCCTGGGTTCGCGTCATTTGGTCCACCTCCCGGCGGATTCAAGAATGAATTCGACCGTGGCGAACAGTTTGTGAAATTGGTTAAGAAACTTAAATAAAAAAAGCACCCGCCGTTGAGTTGGCGGGTGCGAGGTTAACTTCAATCGACGACAACGAAGATGCCGTTGGTCTTGTTGTCTTTCGGCTCCCTGACGCGGCTGTAGTAGAGATATTCGCCGTCTGGACCGATGTCTTCTTTTGTGTTTACTTCGTCTCGTTGAACCAAACTCGGCTGGACGCCGTAGCGGTTACACCATTGATCTCGGATGAGATTGGTGAGAAGGAGATCATCATCGGCTAAACAGGGGCTACCCCATCGAGTTAAGGCATATTGCCGCAGGGCAGAGTTTAACTTACCGTATCTCGGGTCGGTGGTCGCATGGCGAAATCCAGTCCAGATTCCAAAACCAGCCCAGACTTGAAGATGTTTGAACCCATGACCTAAATAGTCAGCAATAGCATCCACCACACTCTCGTACTTTCGATTTGGATCCGGTTTGCCGGTTTGCACGCGATGACGATCAATGAGCTCATCACGACCGGCGTGAGTCACCACCACTTCTCCCGTTAGGTTTTGGGTAACCATCGTCGGGCAATCGGCCGATGAGCGAAAGGCCGCCGCTCCGCGGGGAACAACGCAACCCGAAGCACGAACGCCCGTCATGATGGTCACATCGCCGACAATGAACTTGGTCGGGAAGTCTTCCGGTCGGCAGATGGTGGCCGAGAAGTCGCTGGCTTGGGTACAATAGACGGTTTTGATCCCCAGCAACTTGCAAGCTTCCACCACCTTCGCAAATGAGTAAGGGTCTGAAAAATCGCCAATCTGGAAGCCGTCGGCACTTCGGCCAAAACCGTACACCGCTAATTCACTCCATGGCCGGCAGACACTAGTTGGTCTTAGGGTCATCGTCTTTTTCCTTTCTGTTTCTGGTTCATTGGTTGTGAGGAACAATAAAGTCTAGCATTATTCCTAACATTAAGTTAAGATCAGTGTCAATGAAGAAAAAAGAGAAAGTCCACTTCATCGGCATCGGTGGCATCGGCGTCTCGGCCATTGCGCGGATGTATCTTAAGCAGGGAGCCAGGGTGACGGGTTCAGATCGCGATCTTGAGTCGCCGGTCATTACTGAATTGCGAAAGCTAGGGGCGAAAATTAGTCGCGGTCACCGGGCGAGCCACGTCCCCAAAGATGCCGATTTAGTAGTTCACACCATTGCGATTACGACAGATAATCCTGAATTAGTAGTGGCCCGAAAACTTGGTTTAGTGATAAAGACTTACCCCGAAGTCTTGGGTGAACTCTCGGCCGAGCGACCGACGATTGCGATCGCCGGCACTCATGGCAAGACGACGACGACCGCGATGGTGGCCGAGATTTTAGTGAAGGCAAAACTCAAGCCGATGGTGATCGTTGGTAGTTTACTCCAAGGTCAGGGCGACAAGCGATCCAACTTTATCGCTGGCACTGGACCACTGGTCGTGGAGGCGTGCGAATATCGACGGTCATTCATGGCCCTTAACCCCACGATTTTAGTTATCACCAACATCGACGCTGACCATCTGGATTACTATCGTGATCTGGCTGACATCCAGAAGGCTTTCGCCGATCTGGTGCGAAAGCTCCCTCCGACTGGCACCCTGATCTGCGACACCACTGATCGGCGACTTTTGTCGGTCATCGCTGTGGCCTCGTGTCCAGTGATTGATTATCGGCAGTTTGATAAAGTGACTGACAAAATAAAATTGCGCGTGCTCGGCGAGCACAATCGACTGAATGCTAGTGCGGCGTTGGCGGTGGGGAAGGTGATGAAGATTAGCCCCTCGATTTCGCTCGGGGCCTTGAATAAATTCAAGGGCACTTGGCGTCGCCTAGAAGATCTTGGTCGGACGCGACACGGGGCGCGTCTGTATGATGACTACGGCCACCACCCCACCGCTATTCAAGCGACGCTTAAAGCGATTAGAGAAGAATTAAAGCCAAAAAGATTGATCGTAATTTTCCAACCCCATCTCTACAGTCGCACCAAATCCCTCTTGAAAGAATTTAGCGAGAGTTTTACTGAAGCGGATGAAGTCTTTATCTTACCGATTTACGAGGCGCGAGAAGAATCCGCCGACCAGACAGTTTCGAGCGAAATTTTAGCCAAGCTCACGCCACATGCCACTTACACTCCCAACTTCACCACAATTTTGAAGAAAGTTGTACCAAGCTTAACCCGTGATGATTTACTTTTGACCATCGGCGCCGGTGACATATTTGTCCTGGCCGAGAAGTTGCGCTACAATCATTGAAACTTAATTATGACTTCTCCCACTTCCGCCAATGTGAACAATGCTCTGCTCGGCTTCTTGGTTATCCTAGTTTCCTTTTTTGGTCTGCCGTCACCAGTCAAGACGGCGAGTCTGGTTATCCTCGGTTTTTTAATTGTCATTTTTGCTTTAGCCAGTAGTAATCTAGGTCAGCATGGTTCAAACCAAACCGAGAAGCGCTAGAAGCATTAACCGAGCTCTGGTTATCGCTTCAGTCCTATTTTCCGGAGGTCTAGTTTGGGGTGGGTATAACTTTCTCACCGCGACATTCCCTGAACGAACTCTCCAGTACACGGCGATTGTTCCAGAGATTTCAAATAAACCAAGGGTCACTCATCTTCCCACCCCTGAACCACTCAAGGCCATCTATATGACGAGTTGGGTGGCGGGGACACCGTATATCAGGAACCATTTAATCAAACTTATCGATGAGACGGAGTTGAACGCGGTGGTGATTGATATTAAGGATTACAGCGGTCGGATCGTCTTCTCCGTCAAAGATCCAGAACTCATTAAAACTGGGTCAGTGGAAGTAAGAATTAAAGATCTTGAAAGTTTAATTACCGAACTCCACGCTAAGGGAGTTTATATTATCGGCCGAGTATCGGCTTTCCAAGATGCCTATTTTGTTGGTCAACATCCAGAATTCGCTGTTCATCGGCTGTCTGATGGGGGGGTCTGGAAAGACCGGAAGGGGATTAGCTGGCTGGAAGTCGGGGCGACACCAGTCTGGGATTATCTCGGGAGAATTGCTAAAGAGTCATACGCCCTAGGCTTCGATGAAATTAATTTCGATTACATTCGTTTCCCGTCTGACGGCGATATGCAAGACATTAGTTATCGACACTTCGATAAGGCTAAAGAGACCCGCGCGGAAGTTCTCAAAAGATTTTACACTTATCTTTGGCTCGAATTGAAACCCCTCGGCATACCGATCTCTGCGGATCTCTTCGGTCTCACTACCACCTCGCTCGACGATCTCGGTATTGGCCAAGTGCTACTAGATGCGGCGCCTTACTTCGATTACATCGCGCCGATGGTTTACCCCTCACACTTTGCCTCGGGTTATATTAATCTAGTTAATCCCGCCGTCAACCCTTATAAAGTGGTGAAGCATTCGATGACGAGTGCGCGCGAACGTCTCACCGCGACAAGCACAATGCCCCTGGCAAAACTTCGGCCGTGGCTCCAAGACTTTAACCTCGGCGCTACCTACACCGCCGAGATGGTGAGAGCGCAAATTCAAGCCACTTATGATTCAGGACTCACTTCGTGGATGCTCTGGGATCCGAAAAATGTTTACACCCGAGCGGCGCTAGACAAATAGATTAACATATGTAATATTATAATCAGTAACTTGAAAGGAGGTGGTGTTGATTGATTCGCGGTAGAGACTTTGAAAAAGACTTTGGGTTGTGCTACTGGAGATCCAAAAAGTATGTGTCGTACCATTTAGCAATGCAGACAGTGCGGCAGAAAAGGAATCAGCCGTGGTCACCCAAGAATCCGAGTAGTCTTCTGGCTAGACGATTGCACGAAAGTGTTCAGTCTAATCTGATTAGGCTGAATGGCGGAGATTACTGTGAGATTCAAGTTTTCACGTCCATTGGTAGTCCGTTGGATTACAAGCACAAGGTCGATGGTTTCGTGGTGGCAAAATTCAAGGGGGATGATCTGGAACCAGAATCCATTATCACCTTCGATCTGACCGTTGATCCCAGAAAAACTTACACCAAAGCCCACCTGATTTTGAGACCAGAACATTTTATCCGGCGAGCTCTTGGTTGTGATGCTGGATTGATACTTGCCAGATGCTTGTTGGGAGAAAAACAATAACCAAGATCACCAGTTGTCTCAGGGCGAGAGTTAGGTCATCATCGACCGGCTCTCGCTTTTTTTCTTCAACAACAACTAGGGTGGCGGAAGTCAAGCCGGGGAGGTATAATAGAAACGCAATGTCTGAAAATGCAAAATTAGGTGTCACCTACTTCGCTGAGACGGATTTCCGCGCCAAGCGGACGCGTTTTGGAATTAAGGACGATGATCGGGCGCGGCACATCTATGTGATTGGGAAGACCGGCATGGGCAAGTCCACCATGCTCGAGAATATGGCGATTCAAGACATGCAAAATGGCAATGGTCTCGCCTTCATGGATCCGCATGGTGGGACGGCCGACAAGCTTCTCGACTATGTACCGCCGGAGCGAATTAAGGATGTCATCTATTTCGCCCCCTTCGATCTTGAGCATCCGATCTCCTTCAACGTGCTGGAAGATGTGGGTAAAGACCAACGCTATTTGGTCTCCAGTGGTCTGATGAGTGCCTTCAAGAAGATCTGGGTCGATGCCTGGTCGGCGCGGATGGAATATATTTTGCAGAACACCTTACTGGCTTTGCTCGAATACCCCGGCTCGACCTTACTTGGCGTCAATCGCATGCTCTCGGATAAAGAATATCGGAAGAAGGTGGTTGACAACATCACCGATCCGGGCGTCCGCTCCTTCTGGGTGGATGAGTTTGCCAAGTACACCGAGCGGATGGCGGCCGAGGCCGTGCCGGCGATTCAGAATAAAGTGGGGCAATTTACTTCCAACCCTTTAATCAGGAACATCATCGGCCAACCGCGATCGTCGCTTGATTTTCGGAAAATTATGGATGAAAAGAAAATTCTGATTATCAATTTATCGAAAGGTCGAATGGGGGAGGGCAATGCGAACTTGATTGGTTCAATGCTTATCACCAAACTTTATCTCACGGCGATGTCGCGAGCTAATCTCTCGGGGGCGGAGATTCGCACGTTGCCTCCCTTCTACTTCTTCGTGGACGAGTTTCAATCTTTTGCCAACGAATCCTTCGCCAATATTCTCTCCGAGGCGCGGAAGTATAAGCTCTCACTCACGATGGCTCATCAATACATCGAGCAAATGGCGGAGGAGGTCCGGGCGGCCGTCTTCGGCAACGTCGGTTCGATCATCACTTTCCGGGTCGGCCCCTTCGACGCCGAAGTGCTGGAGAAAATATTTTTTCCGACCTTCACCCAAGAAGATATTGTCAATCTTGGTTTTGCCCAAACTTATCTCACCCTCATGATCAATGGTGTTGGATCGCCACCTTTCTCGGCGATTACTTTGCCTCCTTTACCACTGCTTCAAGAATCTCATCGCGAAGAGATCATTAAACATTCGCAACAGACTTACGCGCAACCACGGTTGGAGGTGGAGGCCGAGATTGCCAAGTGGCACAGTGAGGCCGGTACGCCGGTCGCGAAGCCGTCTAATTCGCCGGCCCAAACTCAACCAACTTTACCAAAACCGTTAATCAGATCAACAAATAGTCAGTCGCCACGTTTAGCAGTCTCACTGGCCGCGCTTCGGCCATCACCGACCGCGAGCGGTCGGCGAGTGATTAGTGAAACCGAGAAAGTAAAGTCAAAAGACGAGCTTCGTCAGTCACTTGAAAAAATAATGGCGAAGAAAACACCATCAAATCCTGATTTTGGACGCACGGCGTCCAAGTCGTCCAATTATTCGCCGGTGGAACCGAAAAAAGATGAAGTCCCTCGCGCCGTGCTCGAAAAAATGATAGGAAGATAGTGATCAAGGTATGGATCATCGACCCCGAGTTCTAATTCTTTCTCTCGCTTATTCTCCGTTTATTGGCGGGGCGGAAGTGGCGGTGCAAAAGATTACCGATCGTCTCTCGGAATTCGATTTCGAAATGATCACGGTCAATCTAGATGGCAAGCAAAAAAAGGAAGAAATGATTGGTGGGGTAAAAGTAATTAGGTTGGGTTCGGGTGGGGTAAGCAAGTACTTATTTCCCCTCACGGCTTACCGCGAGGCCTCCAGAAGGCATAAAATGAGGCCCTACGACCTTATTTGGGCGATTATGGCGAATCAGGCGGGTGTGGCCGGGGCTCTCTTTAAGAAGCGATTTAAGACTGTGCCGTTTTTATTGACTTTGCAAGAAGGAGATGATCTTGAAAGTTTGGCTTATCGGCTAAGATTACTTATCCCCAGAATTTTCGGTGTTTTTAGAAAGCCTGACCAGATTCAAGTGATCTCGAATTATCTTGGGCAATGGGCGAGAGAGCTGGGAGCCAAATGTCCGATCACGGTAATTCCCAACGGCGTGGATCTCAGTAGCTTTCAGCTTCTAGGTTCTAGCTTTAAGAATAATAAAAAAGAAAATAAGGTTTTAATTACTACTTCAAGATTGGTCAGGAAAAATGGGATTGATACTCTAATCGAATCGCTCAAATTTTTGCCAGACAATGTGAGATTGCAGATTTTAGGTAGTGGCCCAGAAGAAAAAATTTTAAAGCTAAAAGCTAAAAGCTTGAACCTAGAAGCTAGGATCGAATTTCTGGGTCACGTGTTGCCAGATAAGGTAGCAGAATATTTAGCGCAAGCCGATATTTTTGCTCGGCCGTCGCGGTCCGAAGGCTTAGGTAACTCATTCCTCGAAGCGATGGCGGCGGGGTTACCGACTATCGGTACGCCCGTCGGCGGGATTCCTGATTTTTTACACGACCCAATTAGTTTGGACGCCGTGCGTCCAAACGTTGGACGCACGGCGTCCAACGATGAATATCAGACCGGTTGGCTGTGCGAAGTGGATAATCCAAAGAGTCTTGCCGATAAAGTGCAATATATATTAGATCCAACCAATGCCGATCTGGTCGCCAGAGTAAAAGAACAAGCCAAAAGATTGGTCGCCGAAAAGTATGATTGGGATAAAATTGCTGTTAGGATAGGGAAATTGCTGTCACTATGAAAATCCTAATTGCTACGCCACTATATCCACCCGACATTGGTGGGCCGGCCACTTACTCAAAATTGCTCTTCGATGAATTACCGAAAAGGGGGATTGAAGTTTCAACCTTATCTTTTGGTGAAGTGCGTAAGTTGCCAAAAATAATCAGACACTTTTTTTATTTTCTAAAATTACTTAAGCGAGGGCGGGGGGTAGATATTATATTTGCCCAAGACACTGCCAGTGTGGGGTTTCCAGCCCTTTGGGCTTCAAGAATCCTAAACAAAAGATTTTTTGTGCGCGTGCCTGGAGATTACGCGTGGGAGCAGGCAACGCAAAGGTATGGGGTAAAAGATTCGATCGATGAATTTCAAAATAAGAAATATGGTTGGCGAGTAGAATTTTTGAGAAAAGTTCAAAAGCTGACCGTGAATGGAGCGGAGACAGTTATCGCGCCCAGCATGTATTTCAGGCAGTTGGTATCAAGATGGGTGAGAAACCCTGGAAAAGTTTTCTGTATTTACAACGGCATTGACCTAGCTTCCATATCTAAGTCTAGTGGTGAATATGAGCCAAAGACAATTATTTCTGCTAGTCGTTTAGTACCATGGAAAGGATTTTCTGTGCTTATAAAAATAATGAAATCTCTTCCGGATTGGAAACTTTTAATTGCCGGCGATGGTCCGGGGAGAAAAGAACTTGAGGAAATTATTACTCACCATAGTGTTAACACCAGAGTGTTTTTATTAGGTTCAATGAACAGAGAAGAACTTATCAAAAAAATCCAGAAATCCGAGGTTTTCGTTCTAAACACATCTTTTGAAAGTTTTTCTTTTCAAATAGTTGAAGCAATGGCTTGTGGTACACCAGTTATTACCACTAACATCGGAAATTTGACAGAGATTATTGATAATGGAAAAAGTGGAATACTTGTTACACCAAATGATGAAAAAGCTATTATTTCGAGCATTACCCATCTTTCATCCGATGCAACATTTAGGGAGCAGATTATTGTTGAAGCACGGAAAAAATCCCAACAATTTTCAATTCAAAATACTTTAGATAACTTGTTCACTCATCTCAAAAAGCCATGAAAACTTTAATGATCAGTACGGATTGGAAAATATTTGAGCCAGAAAGTGCGGTGCGAGCGCGGATGATTAATTATTCACGATCAGATTCTTTGCTAATTGTTATTCTAGGAATTAATCGAAAATTACAAACCAGTGGCAATCTAAGGTTTATGGGGCTGACTCGTTGGCAAGCTTTCTTTTGGCGACCACCCGAGAGGTTTGATCTAGTCACTAGCCAAGATCCGTTTGAAACCGGGGTCATTGCGAGACGGTTAGCTAGAATCGTGGGGGCCAAACTTGAGCTTCAGATCCATACTGACATCGGCAACAATTACTTCCAACACGAGTCGTTTAAGAATCGAGTCAGATATTTTTTAGCCAAACGATTATTACCTAAAGCAGACCATATCAGAGTTGTCTCTAATAGGGTTAGACTCTATTTAGTCGAAAAGTTAAAAGTAGAGAATTCAAAAATAGAAGTGCGACCCATTTTTATTGATGTAGAAAAAATAAAAAATTCGCCAATTACGCTAAATCTGCATCAAAAATATCCGCAGTTTGATAAGATTATATTAATGGCATCACGTTTGACGCGAGAGAAAAATATTGGTTTGGCGATTGAGGCAATACGCGATGCGAATCTACGAATACATACGAATGATACGAATAAGAAAATCTTGCTACTGATTGTCGGTTCCGGTCCGGAAGAGAAAAAATTAAAGCTTCTAGCTTCTAGCTTTCAGCTTTCAGAAAATATTATTTTTGAAAATTGGGTCGATCAGGAAACTCTCTATTCTTATTACAAAACCTGTGATCTCTTTTTAGTCACTTCCTTCTATGAGGGTTATGGAATGACGCTAGTGGAAGCGCAGGCGGCGGGATGCAAAATCGTAGCGACTGATGTTGGAGTGGCAAGAGAAATTGGAGCGCACATTGTTTCAATTAATGATCCTCAAGCGGTGGCGGAGAACATCGTAAAATTGTTAGCATGAAAAAGATTATCTACATAGATGCGGCGAATGTTATATTGTCAGCCAAGAATATTGATTTAAAAATTGTAGATAAAATTGTGCTTTGCAGTGGCGATGGTGATTTTGCCCATATCCTCGATTTTGCGGTAAGATGTGGAATCGAGGTAAAGGTCATTGCTGTGTACCCGGGGTCTTGTTCAAGAGTGATCAAGAAAAGAGCTTTCACTCGGCTTTCTTATTTAGTAGACTTTGGTTCTGATATTTTAAATGAAAAGCCCCCATCAAGCACGTAACTTGAAAGGGTCTTTTCTGATTAATTTAGAGTATAGCAAGCCAAATTAAAAAGTCAAATTCTTATCCCCACATGAAACTGTTAAGTTTAACCCAAAAAGTTGATCGTAATGAATAAATATTTATACAAAAACTGGCAATTATTTTGTATCCTCGTGGTCATTCTAATAGTTATGGCCTCAGTTTTCTTTATTAACGGTTTGTATGATATGCGTGTTGATGGCGCCATCTATGTTGAACAAATAAATTCATTTAGATTAGGAACATATTTTTCAACCGATCCTATTGTGATGTTGCGGGTTTCTAAACCATTTTACGCTTTTATCGGTGGTTTCTTTCTCTCTTCGCTCGATCCTCAAATGGTCATTTTCATTCTCAACCTCCTAATGTATTTTCTTCTTGCTTTGTCGTCATATTTTATGTTGCGGTTGCTTGATTTCTCTCGCGCCGAATCGACCCTGGGAACTTTATGGATTGTTACCGCGTATCCGTTGTTAAAATATGGGTTAGCGTTGAGTACCGATATGTCCGGTTGGGCTTTGGCCGCGGCAACTATCGCGCTCGGTCTTTACGCGCTTCGGCGGAGTTCATTGTTTTTTCTTTGTCTCGCTTCCTTCGTTGGATTTTTTGGAATAATTACGAAAGAAACTGGCGCGCTT
>CAZZED010000075.1:0-4426 GCA_964653115.1 uncultured Candidatus Saccharibacteria bacterium
TGAATATGATGAATCGGTGAAGCAATGGGCTGGTTGGCTTCCTCGTTTTCGGGGAGTTTACAGTCAGGGAAAAAATGTTGAAATTGTCCGGCAAGAGTTGGCGGAAATTCTGGAGGAGCAAATTTTTCTATCAGTGAAGAATCGGAAACCGGTTAAAGGTTTTTCCCTTAGGTCCACGGTTAATGCCTAAGCCGATTAGTCGTCTAGTTTTAATTCGTAAACTTAAAAATCTTGGGTTTATTGGTCCGTATTCTGGTGGTAAGCACGAATTCATGGAGAAGGGCGATCTAAGATTAGCCATCCCGAATCCCCATCGGGGTGATATTGGGGTTCGCTTGATTTCGATTATTTTGAAACAAATTAGTTTATCATCGCGCGATTTCGATGCACTTTAAGATTGGACTGTGATATAATATCGGGATGATTGCGCTCGAGCGCTTCCTCTATGATACTCTGTGGCTTCTCCTCTCCACTGCGGGGAAGACGGCTATCGTGTGGTTGCCGATTTTCTTAGTCTATCTCGCGTGGAAGCTCTGGTATTATTATAAACAAGCGGTTTACATCAGCGAGACAGAATGGGTGATGCTTGAGGTCAAGATCCCGAAGCTTGTCAGTAAATCGCCGAAGGCGATGGAGGTCGTCTTGGGCATTTTCGCTCAAACTTACGCCGGCAATAAGTGGACCCGCTTCACTAAGGGCCTTGTCCGATCATGGTTCTCACTCGAGCTCGTCTCGCTCGGGGGGAAAATCCATTTCTATATTCGTGCGCCCAAGTTTTTCAAAAATTTAATTGAAGCCCAACTCTATTCTCAATATCCGGGCATCGAGATTTCGGAAGCCGAAGATTATGTCTTCAACATTCCCGCTTACGGCACGCCTCAATCCGAGCATAAGATCTGGGGGATAGAATTTGCTTTCAGTAAGGAGGATGGCTATCCGATTAAAACTTACGTTGATTATGGCTTAGATAAAGACCCCAAAGAGGAATTCAAGGTTGATCCCATGACCGCGATGCTAGAATTCCTTGGCTCAATGGCACCATCCGAACAAGTCTGGATTCAAATCCTAATCATTGCCGCCCAGAAACGCTTCAAGAAACCGGGGGCGTGGTTCGAGATGCAAGATTGGAAGGGCGATGCTAAATCATTGATTGACAAACTAATGAAGCGTGAGCAATTTAAAGCCGGGTCTGATCCCAATGCCATTCCCTTCGGCGCGCTGGCTTTGAGCCCGGGGGAACGGAGCGCCGTTGAGGCGATCGAGCGCAGTATGGATAAGATTGCCTTCGATTGTGGTTTCCGGGCGATTTACCTCGCGCCGAAAGACCAATTCAAAGATGCCAATATTGTGGGCCTCATGAGCTCAGTCAAGCAATTCAACTCGGCTAATTTGAACGGCTTCAAGCCCGGGGTGACGACGGGCGTGAGTGAGCAGTGGCATGACTTCAAGGGTATCCGAGTGGAGAAGATGAAGAAGAAGATTTTCAGGCACTATCGCTCACGTTCCTATTTTTATCCGCCGTATGTGGGGAAGGCGATGGTGCTGAATACAGAAGAGCTCGCCACCATCTTCCACTTCCCCGGCGAAGTGGCGGGCACGCCGACCCTGGCCAAGATCGAGTCCAAGCGAGGCGAACCGCCAGTCGATTTACCGATTTAGTTTTTATTTATGGCGAAATTTTGGACGACTTGGCGTTTGCTCCTTATCTTGGTCATTGGTTGGGCCTTGACCCACACGCTCTTCCTCTCCTCCCCGCAAGACTTTAAGCCGGGAGTAATCGTGACGGTGGCTAAAGGTTCTTCGCTCGCAGAAATCGCGAAGCACTTCGCTGATGAAAAAGTTGTCCGGTCACCAACCGTCTTCAAATATTTGATTCATTTTGCCAAGCCCGGTGGGGTCGCCGTAGCGGGGGATTACGTTTTTCCACAACCCACAAACGCTCTCGCCGTTGCCAATCGTCTCGCTCGGGGTCAATATGGAATTGAACCCGTTGCCGTCACAATTCCCGAAGGGGCGACGAGTCGTGAGATTGCGCGTCTCATGGCTAAGCAGATCCCCAGCTTCGATGTCGACAACTTCGAGGCCAAGGCAAGTGAGAGCGAAGGTTATCTCTTCCCCGACACTTACACCTTCCAGCCCACGTGGAGCGTTGAGCGGATTATCGCCATGATGAAGAATCAATTTGAAATGAAGTTTAAGACACTCGACTCACTGCTTGAGGCTTCCGGCCGAACGCCAGAGCAGGTGGTGATCATGGCTTCGCTCCTCGAGCGCGAAGCGCGAACGACGGAATCACGCCAGACCATCGCTGGCATCCTCTGGAAGCGTCTCGACGCCGGCATGCCACTTCAGGTGGATGCCGTCTTCCCCTATATCTTAGGCAAGAACACCTTCGAGCTTAGTCGGAAGGATTTAGCTACCAGTTCACCTTACAACACTTATCGCTTCCGTGGTCTACCGGTGGGGCCGATCGCTAACCCAGGACTCGATTCACTCACGGCAGCGCTCACGCCTATCGCTTCAGCTTATCTATTCTATCTCTCTGACTCAGCCGGCAACTTCCATTACGCTATCGATTTCGCAGGCCACAAGCTGAACCGGACTCGCTATTTGCCGTAGATCGGTATAATTGAAGATTATGAAAAAAGTTTACGTTGGCATGTCGGGTGGCGTGGATTCTTCAGTCGCCGCCGCCCTCCTTAAAGAGGAGGGTTATGAGGTGGTGGGGGTGTTTATTAAGATTTGGCTCCCCGAACTCTCGAACTGCGATTGGCGGGCGGAGCGGCGCGACGCGATGCGGGCGGCGGCGAAGATTGGTATTCCGCTCAGTACTCTCGATCTCTCCGAAGAGTATAAGAAATTGGTGATAGATTATTTGCTTAGAGAATATAAACTCGGCCGGACGCCGAAACCGGACGTGATGAGCAATAAGGAGATCAAGTTCGGCCTCTTCTACCGCGCGGCGATCGCGCGCGGGGCGGACTTTGTCGCGACTGGTCATTACGCTTTACGCCGAGGAAGTGATCTGCTTGCTCCCGGGAAGAGAGGGGAAGTCGCAGACAGACCACTTCCTCGGCTTGGCGTGTCGAAAGATAAAGAAAAAGACCAGACATATTTTTTGTGGACACTTACACCAGAAATTTTAGCTAAAACTTTGTTTCCCATTGGTGATTATAAAAAATCAGAAGTTAGAAAATTAGCCACCAAGTTTGGCTTGCCGAATGCGACGAAGCCCGATAGCCAAGGGCTTTGCTTCTTGGGGCCAGTTGACTTCAAAGATTTCTTGGCCCAGCATTTACCAGAAAAAATTGGTCAGGTGCTAGATGAGAAGGGGGAGGTGGTGGGCGAACATCGTGGCGCGCACTTCTACACCATTGGCGAGCGGCATGGCTTCACCCTTTTTAAACAAAGGCCAGACGAGACTCCGCGTTACATTGTGGCGAAAGATATGAAAAATAAAAAAGGCTTCGGGTTGATTAGTTTAATCATCATGCTAGCCATGGTGGGGCTGATCTTTTGGATTATGAACAAATCATTATTGAAGACTGGTGACTCGTCGGCGGAGCAGGGCATCCTCGCGCCCATCAACGCCGCCAAAGAGGCCAAGGCTTTGATCGAGTCGCGATCTAATTCCGAATTACCATAACCGAATAATTGTGGTAGGCTAAATCGATATGGAGTCGAAAAAGATACGCGAACGGTTCTTGAAGTTTTTCGAAGGGCGGGGGCATAATGTCCGGCCTTCGTCCTCGCTCGTGCCGAGCGATCCGTCGGTGCTTCTCACCACGGCGGGGATGCAGCAATTCAAGGATTACTACCTCGAGCCGGTATTGGCGGAAAGAGATTTCGGGTCTAAGAATGTTGTCTCAATCCAGAAATGCTTCCGCACTTCCGACATTGATGAGGTGGGGGATGAGCGACACTTAACTTTTTTTGAAATGCTTGGAAATTTTAGTTTCGGTTCCTACTTCAAAGAACAGGCGATTAAATTAGCCCATGAATTTATTGTCCAAGAATTGGGGATTAAGATTGATTACGTCACGATCTTCGTTGGTGATGTTAATGTCGGAAAGGATGAGGAGTCGAGAAAGATTTGGCAGAGCTTGGGCGTGACCGAGATTCGCGAGTGCGGTCGGGAGGATAACTTCTGGGGTCCCACCGGTAGCGAGGGTCCATGTGGACCAACGTCAGAGATCTACGCTGGCGGGGTTGAAATCTGGAATCTGGTTTTCAACGAGTATTACCAGAATCAAGACGGTAGTCTAAAAAAGTTGGAGACCCCCGGTGTCGACACCGGTATGGGGCTGGAGCGGCTCGCGATGGTGGCGCAGGGTAAAGCAAATATTTTCGTGTCGGATTTATTTCAAGCGGGCGATGATCGCGTTTTAGCTGATCACACGCGGGCGTCCGCCTTCCTTATCGCCGA
>CAZZED010000076.1:0-2333 GCA_964653115.1 uncultured Candidatus Saccharibacteria bacterium
TGGCTTGAGTGGAAAAAGATTACCTCAGGGTGTAATTCGGGTCAATGGCTCGAAGAATGACGCCGTCCAAGCGATTGCCGCAAGCTTCCTTTTCCGCGATGCCTTGACTCTCACCAACTTACCTCAAATTGACGATGTCTCGAAGATGCTTACGCTGATTGAGCTTCTTGGTGGGCAAGTTCAGCCCGGAAAGAAGCGGGCCAAGATTTCGCCACCGACGAAGTTGTCTCAGCCTAAACTTGATCAAGTCATTGCTTGCAAGATTCGCGCTTCCGTTCTCTTGACCGGGCCGATCCTGGCTCGCTATGGTGAAGTTACCTTCCCTTATCCTGGTGGTTGCATCATCGGTGAGAGACCAATCGATTTTTTCCTTAAGGGTTTTCAGTTGCTGGGAGCGAGTGTCACTGATGACGGGACTCGTTATACTATCCGCGCGCCGCGCGGTGGCTTACGGGGGACGACAATCTTCTTCAAGAACCAGAGCGTCACCGCCACCGAAACCTTCCTCATGACCGCTCTCTTATCTCGCGGGAAGACAATTCTTAAGAATTGCGCGCTGGAACCAGAGATTACCAATTTAGCCAAGTTCTTGAAATCGGCTGGGGGCAAAATATCAGGGATTGACACCACCACCTTAACCATCCAGGGGGGAAGTTTATTGAAAGCGAAAAAGCCCTATACCATCCTCCCAGATCGGATTGAAGCGGGAAGCTTTATTATTATGGGAGCGTTACTACTCGAAGAACTTCGATTGACTCACTGCGTGCCAGAGCATCTAGAGGCCTTGCTCGAACTGTTACGGGAAATCGGTTTCAAAATTAAGCTTGGGCAAACATCAATTACGATCACTCTTCCCACGGGAGAGTTTAAGAAGGTGAAGGTAAAAACTCATGAGTACCCCGGTTTTCCAACTGATCTTCAGGCCCCCCTCGCTGTCCTGCTCACTCAAACCGTCGGCGAGAGTAGCGTTTTCGAAGGCATTTTCGAAGGGAGAGTTTCTTACGCTGAAACTCTTAATCGAATGGGGGCAAAAATCGATATTCTTGATTCTCATCGGCTAAAGATTACCGGTCCAACTCCACTTACGGGACAAGAAGTGACGAGCCCCGACCTGCGGGCCGGCTTAGCCTACCTGCTCGCTGGCCTCATCGCTAAAGGTCAGACGATCGTGCATAATGCTAATTATATCGATCGGGGTTACGAGAAAATCGATGAACGACTTAATCAACTTGGTTTCAAAATTAAACGTCAACATTAAATTATGAGTTTCTTTACCACTAAATTAGGGATTGATCTCGGCACGGCAAACACGCTTGTCTTTATGCCGGGGCGGGGGATTGTGCTCTCCGAGCCGTCGGTCGTTGCCATTTCCCAGATCGATAACCGCGTCGTCGCCGTTGGAACCGAGGCCAAGGAGATGATTGGCAAGACGCCCGACAACATCACGGCTTATCGACCAATGCGCGATGGTGTCATTGCCGATTATCGTGTCACCGAGACTATGCTCAAGTATTACATGAATAAAGCCCTGGGCCGGTGGAATCTCTTCCGACCCGAAGTGATGATCTCGGTGCCGGCCGGCGTGACTTCGACCGAGCGTCGCGCCGTGATTGAAGCGGCAATCAAGGCTGGGGCCAAGAATGCTTACGTGGTCAAGGAACCGATTCTCGCCGCGCTTGGTGCCGGCGTGCCGATTCATGAAGCCCGCGGGCATATGATTGTGGATATCGGTGGGGGGACGACCGATGTCGCCGTGATCTCCCTTGGCGGGATTGTCGCCTCGACTTCGGTCAAGTATGCGGGTAATAAAATTGATCAAGCTATTGCTGACTATATCAAAAAGTCTTTCAACCTCGCGATCGGCGACAAAACCGCCGAAGAGGTGAAAATTGAAATCGGTTCAGCTATTCCGATCGAAAATGAATTAACTTATACCCTGAAGGGGCGAGACTTCATGAGTGGGTTACCTCGCTTCGCCGAGATTCGGACCAACGAGATCGTTCGCGCCATCGAAGGCGAACTTAAAGAAATCGTCCGAGCCATTAAAACTGTCTTCCAAGAGACGCCCCCCGAGCTCTCGGCCGACATCATTGATCACGGCATTATTATGACGGGGGGCTCTTCAATGTTGCGAAATTTGCCGGAATTAATCTATCGCCGAACGGGGGTGAAGGCGATCTTGGCTGATGAAGCCCTCTTCTGCGTCGCTAAGGGCACTGGCATTGCCCTTGAACACTTAGCGACTTATAAACGAACTATCTTATCCAAGCGCTAGTTTTTTACAGAAATTTTCGAAACCCCCCATCTTAGTAAATTAACGATCGTTAGTTTTG
>CAZZED010000077.1:0-2445 GCA_964653115.1 uncultured Candidatus Saccharibacteria bacterium
GGTTGCCCAATCTTCTCAATTTGAGCTTTAATTCTCGCCAAGTTGGTGGTTGAGGCCCCCTGCTTCAGAGCCAACTCTTCTAATTCAGGGAAGGAAACGGCGAACCACTTCCCCACCGGACTCTCTACCCCTTGAGGCAACATCATCCCCAGGAGAGGGAATTCATTGATCCGACCATAGACGGTGTCACCGAGGAAGCGACCTTCTAGCTTGAGCGCGTAACCGACCCCACCGCCATTGCCAGCGCTCGACAAGGTCATGGCAATTTTACCCTTGCCATCATCTCCCCGCACGAAGTCTGTCGCGATGAGACCTTCCGCCTTAAGCTTGAAGGCCGAGAAGAAGGATGGAACTTCGAGCTCGGCTTTCAGATTCAAGTCTTGGCGGAATGATGACGCTTGGGTTAAGGTGGCGAAACTCCGCGTGAGCACAGCTCGTGGTGATTGGAAGATGATGACGGCGCCGAAGACTCCCCCACCAATCACCGCGAGGAGAATAATGATGATGATAATGTGAAAAAGTTTCTTGCCCCAATGATGAGACGGAGGGGGTGGTAGAGTCACGTTGGGGGTGGGGAAGAGTGGTGGCTTCGGAGTTAGTGGTTCCATTGAAGTTATTATACCAAAACAATCCGCCAGCGGAGGATTGTTTTGGGGGATAACCTAACCGAGAATATCTCGACTAGGCTCCGGCCTTCATCGTGTGACCACACTTATCACACTTCAACATCCCAGGATTCTCTGAATCAGGCATCATCATCCCGTCGCATTTATCGCACTTCATAATTTTTTATAGACTATTTGGTTAGTAAAGACGACCACAGTTGTATCTGTAGGTCCCTATTATACGCCCACCTAACCTTGGAAGTCAACGTGGGGGCGCCACCTTAATTTCTTTTTTAGAAACCAGAGGAAAATAGCGAGACCGCCTAAGATTAGCAAGAAAGTCCCCATTCGGGTAATCCACACTTCCAACACTTTGGCCGCCTGACCGAAGAAATAGCCTAAAAGAAGAATGGTTGTTGCCCAAACAAAACCACTCGTAATATTCCAGAAGAGGAAGGCTTCTTTCTTCATTCTAGTTAAACCGGCAATAAAGGGAACAATTGATCTTAACGGCCCAATGAACCGACCGAGGAAAATGCTTTTATTGCCGTGCTGTCTAAAAAACTCTTTACCTTTTTCCAAATGGCTGTATTTTAAAAATTTATTTTCCAACCGGAAAAACTTAGTCCCCTTTGTTCCCAAGTAATAACTTAGCGAATCACCAATGATTCCGCCAATTGCTACGAACCAAATCAAGTCACCCAAATCTAAAACGCCATTAGCTGAAGCAAAACCAACAAAGAGAACAACGAACATGCCGGGAACAAATAACCCGACGAAGACCAATGATTCGAGGAGAGAGAAGACCAATATCACCCAATAACCCCAACGGCCAAGACTTTCATACGCCGAAAGAAAAAAGTTTAGATAATCCATGCCTAATAACTCGATTGACCGTCAATCTTAACTGGCTAAATCCTTTTTCTTGGCTTCGAATTCTTCTTTATTAATTTCTCCTTTGGCATAACGCTCTTTCAAAATATCCAGTGCCTTCGAATTAAAACTGGTATTCCGGCCACTAATCTCGCGCACCAGCCACACGATAAAAACAATAAACAACGCCCAAAAGACGAGCATCATAATCCCCCCACCGAACCACCCCATCATATTGCCCGCTCCCCAGCCTCCTCCATAATCATTGTATGATCCGTACATGATAGTAATTGATAAATTAATTGATAATACCCTATCTTACAATAAATTCGTTTGTCCGGCGACTATATTGGTAGTTGCGCGCCCACTGTTTGTGATTTTTGGCTATCTGCCTTATGGCCTCGACGATTCGATTAACTTCTTTGTTTGACATCGTCGGATGGACCGAGAGACGAATGAACCCGGGTTTTGAAGCTAGGTCGCCCCGATCAATCCGATCAGTAATCATTTTTGAAACATGACAATTGATATCAAAAAGATAATGGCCATAGGTGCCGGCGCAAGCACAACCGCCCCGAGTTTGGATGCCGAAACGATCATTCAAAAGTTTAACCACTAGATTGTAGTGCGCTTCTTTAATGGTGAAAGAAATAACCCCAAGCCGATCTTTAATTTGTCCGGCCAGAATTTCCAAACCTTCAATTTTCTCCAGGGCGGAGAAAAGCCGATCGAGAATTTCTTTTTCTCTTTTTAAAATTTTTTCAATCCCCATTTCTTCCTTAAGTTTTATCGCCTCGGCCGCACGAATGGTTTGGAGAAAGGGCGGGGTGCCACCATCTTCTCGGATTTCGATGTCGCCAAAGTAGCGTCGACCACCCCACGGATTAGTCCAGGCCACCGTGCCACCGCCCGGTCGGTCGGGGGCTTGATTAGCGTATAATTTAGAATTAAAGATTAAAATTCCCGC
>CAZZED010000078.1:0-10591 GCA_964653115.1 uncultured Candidatus Saccharibacteria bacterium
ATCGCCGTCTCATCACAGCTTGTTTCGATTCCTAGAATTATCACATGACCCTACGCGGAGTCGAACCGCGCTTCTTGCCTTGAAAAGGCAATGTCCTAACCGATAGACGATAGGGCCTCTATTTGGACAAACAAAATATAACATTTTTTGATAATAATGCAAAAAAGTGATAGTTTTAGACCTTGGAAGAGTGGCTGAGAGGTTGAAGGCACCGGTTTCGAAAACCGGCATCCGCGAAAGTGGATCGTGGGTTCAAATCCCACCTCCTCCGTTTTTCTTCTTGACGCATTATTTATTTAGCGTAAAGTGAGATTAGTACCACGGTCACCCAAGGTGGTTGATACGCGCCAAACGTTAAGGTAACCACTTTGGGGCATTCCACTCGCGCCCCCGCCAACTCACAGTTAGTTGGCGGGGGTCTGTTGTTATTAAACTATTTAAGTATAATCGAAGACTATGATTATCTTGGGGATTGAGACGAGTTGTGATGAGACGGCAGTGAGCGTTGTCCGCGCCACCGGGGGTCTGAAGAGACCAAAATTTGAGGTGCTTGCCCATATTGTCTCATCCCAAACGGCGCTCCATGCGCCGTGGGGTGGCGTCGTGCCAACGCTCGCCAAGCGAGAACATGGGCGGAATCTGGTGCCGTGTTTGAATAAGGCGCTGATTAGTGCAAAATTAAAAGTTAAAAGTGAAAAGCAACAACTAAAAATTGAAAAAAATAAGATTAAAAAAATCCTCGAGCGCGAACCAGAATTGCTCAAGCAATTTTTGAAATTTATCCCAACCATCGCTGTACCGAAGATCGATGCCATCGCCGTCACTCAAGGTCCGGGGCTTGAGCCGGCCCTCTGGGCCGGTATCAACTTCGCTCGCGCTCTCGCGCTCGCGTGGGGGAAACCCTTGATCCCGGTCAACCACATGGAAGGGCATCTCTATTCTGTTTTAATTCCCCCTACAAGCCACCCGCCTCGCCGTCGGGCAGGCAAGCTAACGAAGCTAACTTTCCCCACTCTCGCCCTACTCATCTCCGGTGGTCACACCGAATTAGTGCTGGTGAAGGATTGGCTGAAACATGAGTTAATTGGCGCGACGCGCGACGACGCCGTGGGTGAAGCCTTCGACAAAGTCGCTCGACTCCTTGGCCTCCCCTACCCGGGCGGACCGGCCTTAGCAAAGTTGGTAGCCACATCAACACCCAACATCAGAAATGTGCGACACTCGGTGTTGCACAAACTACCCCGGCCGATGATTACTTCGCCGGATTTTGATTTCTCTTTCTCGGGATTAAAAACGGCGGTGCTCTATCGAATCAGAGATCTAGAAAAACAGAATCTTTTCTCTAATCAAGCGCGACTTGAATTAGCCACCGACTTCCAGCAAGCGGTGATCGACGTCTTGCTCGCCAAGACACTAAAGGCAATCGCCAAATATCAGCCGAAGAATCTCATCATCGCCGGCGGGGTGTCAGCCAACGCCGAATTGCGCCGGCAATTCACGAAGTCGATCAAGCCGTTGAAACCCGCCACCACTCTTCTCATCCCCCCACTCAAACTCTCAACCGACAACGCCACCATGATCGCCCTCGCCGGTTATCTCCGCTTCCCATTTGGACGCACGGCGTCCAAAACCCAATTAATCAAAGCTCGAGGTAACTTGGCCTTGAGCTAACCTTCTTTGCTATAATTAAGGGCAGTGGCTGAAATCAATCCCGAAATAATTCTCTACGCCCTGACGGGCGGTTTTATCCCGATTATTATCTGGCTTGTCTTCTGGCTCAAGGAGGATCGTGATCACCCCGAACCGCTTCGGCGAGTGGTGCTTGTCTTTATCGCCGGCGCGCTAATGGTTGTCCTCGCCTATATCCTCGAACGTCTCTGGTGCGACAATCCTTGGCTTCGTGAGGCTTGCGTCAACATCTCCAAGGTCGGCGACAATCCATTAATTGGCATTAACGGTCGAGAAAAAGTTGTTCTCATCCTCTGGTCGGCCACGGAGGAAATCCTTAAGCTCTTTGCGGCTTATCTTATCGTCTTCAATCATCCCGATTTTGATGAGCCGGTTGACGCTGTCATTTATCTCATCACGGCGGCGCTCGGTTTCGCCGCTCTCGAAAATGCCTTCTTTCTCTTCAATATCCTCTACCAACCTGGAGCGGGTGATCATATTGTCTTCCTCCTGACCGGCAATCTACGCTTCCTTGGCGCCAACATTCTCCACCTTGTCTCTTCGGCCATTGTCGGCGCCATGATCGGCCTCTCCTTCTGTTTGTCACTTAGCCGACGTTTGATTTATGCCGTCATTGGCTTAGTCACAGCTATCCTCTTGCACGCGCTCTTTAATTTACTTATAATTACCAGTGATGGTGATCAGATTTTCAAGATCTTCGCTTTACTCTGGCTCTTCGCCATTCTGATCATCCTCCTCTTCGAACGAGTTAAGGAAGTAGTCTGTCAAAATGTTCAAAAATAAACGATCATTCTTCGAACGCATCACTGGTAGTATTTCCTCTATGAATAGTGGGGGGTCAAATGAGGAGTTATCTCTCCCCCTGGCGAAGATCGGCGGTGAAGGTGATGGTAATTGGACCAAGGAAGATACTGAGGAAGGCGAGCTCGCTGTCGACGTCTTCCAAACGCCAACGGAAATCGTGATCAAGGCGATGATCGGTGGCGTTCGACCAGAGGATTTAAATATTTCTAGCAACCGCGATATGGTCATCATTAAGGGTAAGCGTGAAGACACTGAAACGGCCACGGCCGGTGATTATTTCAAACAAGAACTCTATTGGGGTTCATTCTCGAAGACCATCTCCCTGCCAGCCGAAGTCGAGCCAGACGAAGCCGAAGTCAGCGAGCGTCACGGCCTTCTCACCATCCGCCTGCCCAAGGTGGATCGTAGCCGAATTCAAAAGCTTAAAGTCCGCTCGATTTAATTTCTTTCTTCTACTTCGAATTGAAATAATTGAGGTCAAAGACGTTTTCGGGGACGAGGGTGAGACGCGGGAAGGAGACGATCTGCCCGTCGCGGACGAGATCAAGCGCATAAGTGGTGATGGGGTAAGTGTCAGCGCCATACTTGGTGACGAGGGCTTGCCAATCAATCGAAGGGAACCCCCCTTTGCTTTGAATAATCTCAGCCGGAGTGAAATGATCCCCATTCAAACGAAGGATGACAATATGGACGTCGTTGTCGTCTTCAATCCGCGCCAAGAGAACTCCATTGCCGATGAACTGAATGGCGGTCGGTAGGACCCAGACTTTGGACTTGGCTGGATCATGATAAGTCGGGCGCAGCGAGAGACTTGCTTCAACCGTTGGCCAACTGGTCTCAAGGTAAGCGAGGAGATCAGTCGCCGGAGAGGTCGCCGTCGGCGTGGGTGGGGTGACGAGGGGTGAGGGCTCCGGTTGATTAATCCCACTCCAAACAACATAGCCAATAGCTAAAACGACTAAAACAACGATTAAGGTAATTCTTGATCGAGTCATGGTGCCCAGAGTCAGATTTGCACTGACGACCCTTCCCTCTTCAGGGGAATGCTCTACTAACTGAGCTATCTGGGCGGTAATTTAGGGCGGTACTTTATAAAACCATCCTGGACTATCTTCCTTATATAATCCTTGCGTTTTAGGCTTTTAAGTTTTCTTTCCACCTCCCTTGCCTCACTAATACTAGGATACTTTTGAGAAAATACCAAGTCCATCTTGCCGAGTCGTTTAGTTGAAGGAGTGTGTCCGCCTTGGTGGTGCTTTAATCTTAAAACTAAATTAACCGTACTACCAACGTAATACTTTCCTTCTTCATTTTTGAGTATATAGACGAAGGCCATAATGTACTGAGTCCCGACGCTTCGGTCGGGACCCCGACTCCGCTCTCAGCGGACGTCGGGGCTATCTGGGCGTGGTTGAGGCCGATGTCCCCCAGCCGGGAATTGGCAAGGATTTGATTGTCTGGTCGAGTTGGGGTAAAACCTTTTGCAAGCTCTCCACGTAAGGCTGGATATAATAATACGAACCGGCGGCTAGAAGTAAAGCGACAACCCAATAAAAGAAGTAGAAGAAAGAGCTCCAGCGTTTGGCCCGCTGAAGGCGGTGAAGGATCTTGTTGTTGTCCTCCACCAAGTCAACCAAACGTTCAATTGTCTTCTTATCATCGCCGTACATTGCTAGAGAACACTATAACACAAAATGCTCCCAGTAGGAATTGAACCTACATCTACCCCTTAGGACGGGGTTGTTCGATCCGTTGAACTATAGGAGCGGGCGTGAAGACTAGACGCCGAGGAGTTTGGCTAATCGTGATTCATCGAAGCCGATGGTGACTGACTCATTACTTCCATCCGCTTCACTAACGGTGATTACCGGCACACCGAGTTGACCAGATTTATCCATCATTTCCTTTCGCCTTGGTACATCAGTGGCCACATTGTGCTCCTCGTAAGGGACATTATGCTCTTTGAAAAATTGCTTCGCCCCAATGCAATAATGACAAGTCGGCGTACTGTAAATAATTACTTTTTTATTCATGGTCTGGATATTGTAGCAGGAGAGCCGAGACGACTGCAAGGTCATCTTTAGGGGATACCCGATTAGGACTCGTATATCTGCACTTAAGACAACGATGAATAATCCGGTCCGTGCCGTGGCGACGGTCAAGAGCGACGGGCGACATGAGGCCACGGCACGTGGCCGACCGATCGCCCGGGTTCACATCCACGTGCTGGCTGTAGAGACATTTGGGGCAATGGTTAGTGTAGCCATCTCCCACCACTTTTTCCCCACACTGCCCGCAAGTGAAATCTTCTGTTCGCTTAATAAAACTTTGACTCATTTTGTAGTGCGGGATGGGAGAATCGGACTCCCGTCTATTGCTTGGGAAGCAATTGTTCTACCACTGAACCAATCCCGCAAATTATTTAAACCAACTAATGACTTTTTGCCACCATGAGGTCGGGGCTGGTTCAGTCGTGGTTGTCGCCACTTCCCCCACCAAGTTAATCACCTTCTCCCCCTCTTTGACAACCCCGTAACGTTCCCTAATTGCCTCTTCCACGCCTCGTTCTGTCCCTAGCGAAGCAATGTCAGTCGCAATCTCATTTCGGTGGACTAAGAGTGTTCCAAGCTCTTGCTTTAGCTTTACTTCTTCTTCCGCGACAACGCGCTCACTCTGATACAAGATGATCACCCGACTGCCAATGAGGGCAAAAATGATGAAGCCGAAGAGTTGAATCACCCGCGAAGCCATGAGACGCCGTCCAATTGATCGATCTTGCCAGTTCTTCATTGATTGCTATACTTTACCCTACATGCTATTCCAAAGAAAGTACCAGAAATCGCTCCGTATCTTCTGGATGATTGTAAGTGGCTTGGTGATTGTGGGAATGATTCTTCTCTATCTCCCCTCACTTTTCGCTTGAACCAGAGACCATTTTAAGGAAGACCTCCGGCGGAATCGTCATGGTGCCGTGAGCGAGCAGCCGCTTCTTCCCTCGTTTCTGCTTCTCCCAAAGTTTGCGTTTGCGCGTAATGTCGCCACCATAGAGATACCCCGTGACGTCTTTCTTCAAGGCCGAGAGACTGCGCGAAGCGAGAATCCGACCCAGCGCCGTGGCTTGGATCTTCAAGGTGAAGAGTTGCCTTGGGAGAAGCTCGGCCAGTCGCCCGACCACCTCCTTGGCCTCACGTTCAAGCCGATGTCGTGGCACAATCCGCGTGAAGGCGAGAACTGGCTCTTCCGCCACCAGCACGTCGAGTTTAACTACATCCGCCAACTCCTGACCCGAAACCTCGTAGGCGAGCGAACCGAAACCCGAAGTCGCACTTTTCAATTCATCGAAGAATCGTCGCATGAGCTCGCGAAGCGGGAGTGAGAGACGGAAAGACATTCGATCTTTACCCCAGAGTTCAGTCGCATCCACTCGCACTTCGTGCTCGTGGAAAAGTTTAATCAAAGTACTGCTGTATTCCGGCGGGGTCAGAACCTGCGCTTTGACCCACGGTTCATAGACCTTCCGCCCTTTAAGATCGTCAGGGAAGCGATGAGGCGAGTAGATGATCTCGCGTTCACCTGTCTTCTCGTCCACAATCTCATAACTCGTCGAAGGGGCGGCCACCGTGAGCGAGAGGTTGAACTCGCGCTTCAGACGCTCGGTCACGATTTCGAGATGAAGCATGCCGAGGAAGCCACAGCGGAAACCCCGACCGAGTGACCCGGATGATTCTTCTTCAAAAGAGAGTGAGGCGTCAGTCAATTTGAGACGACCAAGGGATTGGAGAAGTAACGCAAAATCATCTTGGCTAGTCGGATAAACCGAAGCCCAGACCATTGGCTTCGGCTCGGTGTAGCCGGGGAAGGCGGGTAAGGCAGTGCCAACCCGCAAAACCGTCTCTCCGACCTTGGCGCGACTGAAAGATTTGACTCCCGTGACAATGTAACCGATCTCGCCACTTACGAGTATGCCATTTGAAGTTCGAGTCGGCCGGAAGGTCCCAACCTCGCTCGCGGTGAAGCGCTCCTTGGTCACCGCAAAGAGAAGTTGATCCCCTTCTTTGATCTGCCCCTCGAAGAGTCGCAGATAGACGATCAAGCCTCGATGGGCTGAATATTCGAAATCGAAAATTAATCCCCGCGCCACGCCCATTGGGACGGACGCCTCCCGAGGCGTGGGGATTCTCTCAACTACGGCTTTCAATAAGTCTACTACTCCTTCACCCGTCTTCGCCGAGACAGCGATAATATCCTCCGGAACACAACCCAAAAGGGAAACAATTTCGGCTCGAACGTGATCAACTCGCGCCGAGGGCAAATCAATTTTGTTAATCACCGGAATGATCGTGAGACCAATCTTCTGGGCCATGGCAAGCACCGAGAGGGTCTGGGCTTGAACCCCCTTCGTGGCGTCGACAAGAAGAATCGCCCCCTCCACCGCCGTGAGCGCTCGCGACACTTCGTACGAGAAGTCGATGTGACCCGGGGTGTCGATTAGATTAAGCTTGTAGGTGGTAGCTTGTAGCTTGTAGACCATCCGAACCGGAGTCATCTTGATGGTGATGCCCCGCTCACGCTCGAGGTCGAGGCTATCAAGCACTTGGGCTTGCATCTGGCGGGGCTCAATCGTTCCGGTCACCTCCAAGAGCCGATCCGCGAGGGTCGATTTGCCGTGGTCAATATGGGCAATAATTGAAAAATTGCGAATTCCACTTGAACCTTCAGTCTTCATTCTAATAGACTACTGGCAATCTAGTTTCCCCGCAATATGGCCAAAAGCCTCTGGAGTAAAATGATGAGTTGACGTTGTAATTCTAAGATCAAACTTTCCCGACTGGCCGGACGAGGATCAATGGTCAGAATTAGCGGTTGAGAATAATTCCCCGAACGATCGTAGGCATAAATGGTGTAATAGAGTCTAGTCTTGGGTAAACCACGGTCGGTAAATTGGTTGAGATTAGTATCCGTCACGACTTGAGCCATCGGCAGATAGCGTGGATTACCTTGTTGACCAATAGCTGGCAGTGACACGAACGAGCGTAAGATGAGCACTCGAATAAAATCAGAATCGGTCGGGTTCTGCCAATTGAGCGAAGCCTGATTACCGTTTAGGGTGATTGCTCCCAAGGTCGGCGAATTCGGCGGTGTGACATCGCGACGGCGCGAACCATAACTTCCACTATTAGTCGGTGGGGGCTCACTTGGCGAAGGACTGCTCGCGGTGTCGGTCCCAACTTCTGGCAAAGTCGTGAGTCTAACTAGATTAGAGATTTCAGACCAAGTTCCATCTAAGGCTTGGACTTTCAACGCCACATGATAAGTCTGGCCCGGAGTAAGATTAATCAAGGTGTAGGTCTCAGTCACGCCAGGGGTCCCCTGACTAGGTTCACCGGTCACCTGGGTACTCACGGCCCAATTAATTTCGGTAATCGGATCACGAGCATAGCGAAGATCATAAATTAGACTGGCCGCCGTCACTGGGATTTGTTGATTCGGGGTCGTCCAAGCAAGTACTGCCGATCGCGAATCAAGATTACTCACACGTAAGTCGGTGATGGGTTGGGGCGAGGTGGAGTCTTGAGAATTATCCGGATCAATCCCGCGTAAAAATCCATCGGCTAAGGCCTGGGCCTGTTGTAAGTAATAATTGACATCAACCTTATGATCATAAGGTCCAGGATAGACAATCACTCCGTTAACTCCCTTGGCTTTTAACCTCCAACCTAGTTTTTGCGTGATTTTTGGCTCCCAAGATAATGGCTCACTGAAACTATTGTTTTCCGAGGTGGAGAAACTTATCCACGGGTAAGTGCCATTAAAATTGCCACCAGAAAAATCGGATTCAAATTTTGAAAGATCCGGCAGATAATACATTGTCGGAGAGCGCACGTCACCGGTACCAACCGGTGCATAAGTAATTTCATTCAGTGGACAAGAAACTTGACTGTCAACCGCGGAGCAAAGGCAACTCTTCACCTCTCGTCCATTGACTAGGCAATTTCTTCCACCTTGAGGAACAACTTCAAGCGGATCAAGTACATTTTCACCGTAAAATAAAGTGAGGGAGTTCGGCGAGTATCGCTTAACAACATTTTTCAGATCATTGCCGCGGGCTTGCCAGTAAGTGATAAATTGCGTGTCTCGATTTTTCCTATCGCCGCTATACCTTGAGACGCTCGTGTTCAACAAATCAGGATAAGCCCCGCCCGCGGGGTTATTTTGGTAAAAATAACCCCATTTTTTCCAACCCAAATTTCCGCCCCAAATTTCTTCATCAAAAAGAACTAAATCATTCGAGCTAATATTTGTTCGGCGCACTAGTGCCTCCAATAGATTCAACTCTTTTTGCCAAATTGCTCCATTATAAGCCGGGTCATTCGCCAAACCACTACTGGCGCAATCCCCCACCCACGAAGCGCAGCGATTTACGACAAATCCGACGCTATCAAAATATTTCAGATTCTGACCATTGGAACTATGCGTTTGTGGATCCAATTCATTAGGATCGGTCAGGATTCGGCCCGGGCTAAAATGTAAAGCTAGATTAAATCCAAGATTTCTTAATTCTCGAACCCTGGCGTCATATTTTGCCCAAGAAGAATCGGAAGAATAGTATGGTCCATGGATGCCGACATGGGTAAAGCCGATTTCTTTTAATTCTTTGAAAGTTTTAAGATAATTATTCCATTCCTCGGCCGAAGGAATATCGAGACTCGGCCCCCAATAGGTCAAAATTGATTTATTGTTTAGAGCTGGCGTTGGCCCCGGAGTAATTGGGTCGATCACTATCGGATCCACGAGCAAAGCGATTTGAGCATCGAGTAAACCACCGGAAGAAGTGAGAGTCTGATCACTCGAGAATTCTCGAAAGGTGCCATCATTAAACTTAACAGCGAAGCTAGGCGGAGCGGCAAAAACTAAATTAGTAAAAAGAAAAAAGGCACTAAAAACAAAAACATATTTAAAAAACTTCATTGCCCTATATTATACTAAAAATAAAAATCATCCGCCAGTTGGTGGATGATTTTTATTGCCTAGTGTCTATAAAGCCGAATTCTGTTCCGATTTTGCCCACCGCAGGTGCTATCTAAGTTCCAGATATTATCATATCAAATTTGGATAAAAAAATGAGCCCCAGTCCACCGTAGGCGGACCGAGGCTCAAAGGGTCTAAGACCCGAAAAACATTTTGAGTGCCTAAGCACCCAAGGACTACTTGACGCCTGCCTCGCCGGCAGGCAAGTCGCAGAAGGAGAGGAAGGTGTCGCCGCCGTCCCAGCCGTACTCGAAGCCACCGAGGTTCCAGCGGAAGCCACCACCCGAGCTGGCGCCCACGCCCGGCACTCGGCGGTAGCCATCGGCACCTTTCCAAAGACGGTCGAGTTCATCGAAGGAAGAGTGCCACTTGCCCTTCGGTAGTTGATCGCGCTTCTGATCGAAAACGAGGGAAAGCCCTTGGGCGCCAACAAACTGATTGCCCGGTTGCTGACGCAGATAGTCCAGCCGTTCTGTCGAGGTGGTTGTGCCGGGAACGATTTGGTGGATCACGCGGACATGAAGCTTGTCACCGGGCTTCAGGATCCGACTCGGGTTCGAGAAGTTGACGTCAGTGATATTCTCATCGACGCCGTAGAACTTTTTGCGATTCCTCGCCATGAACTTGGTGAGACAAGTGACGTGGTCGTAGTCGGCCGGCGCCGTGATGAGGCCGAGATCGGCGAGGATGGAGAATTTGCACGACACAACTTGACGTTCCTCCAGAATCTCCTGAAGTTTGTCCGCTACTCTAGCCGGATCACGTAAGCCGTCCATGACCAGCTTCCCAACCTGAGTCTGCAACTTCCATAACCTTTCGATGGCGTCATTACTCATGACTCTCTCCTTGTAAAAGGACTTGCTTGTTACCCACAAGCGCTTCCGGAATCTGCCGGATCAGCTAACTGAAAGTCAGTTAATCTGCCACTAGTATACACGAAACTAAATTCTTGTCAATAGCTCTGATGGCAAGGGTCGCCCTTGCCATAATAAAATGGGAGTTAATGCCCATTTCGGGTGCCTGATTTAAACATTCTGTGATATGGTGCAAGGGTATTTTACTTAAAAAC
>CAZZED010000079.1:0-3299 GCA_964653115.1 uncultured Candidatus Saccharibacteria bacterium
CTTGATTCGGAGACAGAACGGAAGGTGACCGAAGCCTTGGAGAAACTGATGCGCGGTCGGACGACCTTCATCATTGCTCATCGTCTCTCCACAGTGCGCAAGGCGGATCGAATCTTCGTGATTGAAAAGGGCAAGATTGTAGAGGAGGGGACACACGATCAATTAATGCAAATTGAGAATGGGAATTACCGTCATCGCTACGAATTACACATCGGCCTTGCGTAGAAGGGCAAAATATAAAAAAACACCGCGCGCCTGTTGGGGCAACGCGGTGGTTAAGGTTTAAGGTTGATTAAGATTCTGGGCCAAGACGCTTCTTGTCCTTCTGGTGCATAGAAGCATACACTCCATTTTGAGCCATCAGCTCGAGATGAGTTCCCTGTTCGACGACCTCGCCTTTTCCCATGACAATCACTTTGTCGCATCGCCGAGCGCGGGAAACATATTGAGTGATCATCACGACCGTGATGCCAGCGAGAGCAAACATCGCATCAATGACCTTCTGCGCCGACTCGGGGTCGAGCTTGGCGTCAGGTTCATCGAGAATGAGAATCGGCGTGCCACGATAATGTACGCGGGCTAGTGCCAAACGTTGCTTCTCACCGCCAGAGAAATCTCGACCGCCGAACTCAACTCCGATTTGAGATTCGTATTTTTTCGGATCAGACTCAACCACTTCGTCGAAATTAGCAAATCGCGCCGAGGCCGTGACGGCTTCAAGATCGATTGGCCGATCGAGGCGAGAAGAGGCGATCTCTTCGCTGATCCGGCGCTCAAGTACGGTATACTCTTGAGTCAACGCAGAAGCAACGTTACTCCATACTTGGGGTTCAATGTTTCGTAGATTGATGTCACCGGCGTACACTGAACCAGAAGTCGGATCGTAGTGACGCATCAGAAGCGCCTGAAGTGTTGACTTCCCGTTGCCACTTTTCCCAACGATGGCCACCTTGCTTCCGGGATCAATGGTGAAGTTCACGTCTTTCAAGACCATAATGTCGGTATTGGGATACGCAAAGCATACATGCTCAAACCGGATCGGTGGGACAACATCGAATTTTGGAGTGACTGGATAAGTGGTCTGAATGACCGGCTTAAGGCCGAGGAAATCTTTCTCAATAAGAATGACTCCCTTGGCGCTATTCCACTGTTCGGCAATGAGCGACACAATGGCTTCCAAGTTGCTCTGGAAAGTTCGGGCCGCGGCCATGACAATAGTCAGCGTTCCGATCTCTCCAGTGTAAGCGACGGTTGACCAGACGGCGTGAATGATCACGCCACCGAGACCAGCCACCGCCAGAAGATGGGTGAGCATCTCCTTTTGGATAATGATCTTGCGGAGGTGGTTGTAAGCATCCAAAACGCCTCCAATATTGATATCGATTTCTCGACCCAAGGCCGGCATCTGATTGAACATAAGCGCCTGCATAAACGCGTTTGCTCCATGGTAGGGCTTCTCAAGCACACTCCTTTTCTTGTGGTGTGGCACGAGCTCTTGGAATAAGTTCCACCACATCGCCATGAGTCGAAACTCGATGATCGTCATCGGGAGAGCGGTCACCACCAAGACGAGGGCATAGATTGGTTTGTACCAGAGGAGCGAAGCGCCGAAGAGGACAAACGATACTAGGGTGGCGAAGAGACTAAACATCTCATCAGAGAACCAGATTCTCGTTTGCCACGAGGTCGGAAGCTCTTGAATTCGCTTCGACAAATCATCGTATTCCTTACTGCGGAAACGAGCCACATCAAGCGTCGCCCGATGGTTGTTTAGCTCTCGTTGATTCGCGAAACGAAGTGTTTGATTCCACTTGCTCCGGTAAAACCAATTGAATCTGCCGAGCACTACTCCCAAGAGCAGGACTCCAACGAGAAACATAATTGGACCAAGAAGACCACTGTTGGCAACTTCCGTCAGCGTATGACTTACGCCTTGGAACTTTTCCATTGAGCCCTGGACATTATTGATGATGAAGCCGGTCGCTTGGACGGTGAGGTAAAGAAGAAGAGTGGTAGTCGCCGAAACCGCGAGTCTTCCAATCGTTTCCGTTTTGCTGTTTCTCCAACAAAACGCAAACGAATAGCGCGCTGCCAAAAGCAGCGTGGTGAGGGTTTCTTTCAATTTGTGCATTAGCTGCTTCTCCTTATTTGAAAAGGGTGATTTGTCAAAGAACCATTCCCTGACTTCCGATGGCTATTATATCACAGCAATATTTTTTGTCAACCATTGTCACTGCCGTGACGGGAGGAATTTCCTCCCGTGGTTTAGGACCCCTAACATTTTACGGCTGATTGTGGTATACTGGCTGCTGGGAGGCGAGGCCTCCCGACGCAGTGGAGAATCCGTTTGTTTGAAAACTCGGGGAACATAAATATCTTTAAACCCGAAGAAGTCCCCGCGAGTTTAAGATAGAATTTAGGAAAATGATAAAATAAAAGCCAGTCTCGGTGACTGGCTTTGCTGGGTAAACCTACAACACCTCAATGATAATTAGTTTCCGGGTTCTTCCACTAGCAGTTTTTACTTCTGCATCGTGACCAGATTTATGCCCAATCAATCCTGTAGCAAGGGGAGAGTTTTCCCCAATAACCGTTACTGGTTGACCTAGATGGTTGACCTCAAGGCCACCACCAAATGGTAGGACGAAGAAAATCTCCGTTCTTGGTTTACCGGTGATGTCTTCTAGTACTTTTACTAAAGACCCCACCTGAATCACGTCGCTGCCAGTGTTTAACTTAGAAAAGAAGGAGGTTAAGGCGAGAAGCCCCGCCTTTTTCTCCTGAAGGGATCTCGCGACCTCGTTCTCGATGTTACTCATCTGGAATCGCGTCGTGTCGCTATGAGATTGAGAGGGGGTGGCTGACTCATTCACATCTTTTCTTACGCTGTTTAGTCCTTCCTCCGCTAATGTGATCATCTCAGTCAACTGTATGATGACATTTTTAAGCAGACTTCCCTTATCCATGTTTAGCACTGCGGCACCCTCCTTTTTGTACAGAGTTGGTCTAATCTAAAGAACTGCCCCAGCGATGAATCTTACGCGTGAATATGTATTTGTCAATTGACATAGATACATAATTATATCAAAATAGGTATCTACTCAGGAATCATTTATGAACTCGAACTTTTGGACCATCAAAGTTGCTGGTGTTACTGGGGTCGGTAAGACCACGATTTTGCATCGATTGTTAGGCATAAAAAGAGTAAATTACCAGACGATTACATCGATTACATATAGTGATTTGTTAAAAAGATTTAGAAATAGGAAAGAAGCCGACCAAGAATTATCTAGAATTTT
>CAZZED010000080.1:0-5823 GCA_964653115.1 uncultured Candidatus Saccharibacteria bacterium
CTATCGCGAGATGCTGAAGCTCTTCGGCTTCAAGTCAACCAACGCCGTTCACAAATTAATCGAAAAGTTGATCAGCGCTGACTTCTTGTCTCGAGACGCGAGTGGGCATCTGGTGCCGGGCGAAGGTTGGGGGCAAGTGCGTGTCTTGGGTCTCGTGGAAGCTGGCTTCCCGACCATGGCCGAAGAGACTAACCTCGACACCTTGAGCCTCGATGATTGGTTGATTGAGAAGAAGGAGGCCACCTATCTCTTGCGGGTGAAGGGGGAGTCGATGATCGAGGCGGGGATCAGGGACGGCGACATGGTCTTGGTCGAGAAGACCGAGCGGGTGAAGGCGGGCGACATTGTGGTAGCGGAAGTGGATGGTGAGTGGACGATGAAGTACTTGCGCGACAAGCAGGGCAAGCGTTATCTCGAGCCAGCCAATCCGGAGTTCAAATCCATCTTTCCCCGCGAGACCCTCTCGATTGTGGCGGTGGTGCGGGCGGTGATTAGGAAGTATTTATAAAATTATTAGTCGGTTAAGTTTAATTTAAATATCATGACCAAATATCAAATGAAGCGCGTGTTGAGTCGGGAGATCCGCCACTTGAATGAGCACATTGATTGGAAGATTATTCATGGTCTGCCCTACGCCCCGCTCGCCCGCCGTCATCAACGTCTCCTCAACCACTTTGCGGTGCATGCATAAGTATTGAATATGTTGAAAAATTATACAAATTAATAACAAATCTATGAAAAAACTCAAATTCTACTCACTTGAGGGAATTGTTAAAAAGAAACTTCGTTCCCCCGAATTCAAGCGAGGGTACGAGGGGGAGTTGGCGCGATTAAAACTTGTTAGACAGATTAGAGAAATTCGTGAGACTAAAAACTTAACTCAAAAAGTCTTAGCCGAAAGAGCCCAAATGCCTCAATCAGTGATTGCTAGAATCGAAAGCGGTAGGCACAATCCATCAATGGAAACTCTGCAACGAGTAGCTCGAGTAATGGGCAAAGAAGTGCAGTTGGTTTAGTTGATCAAAAAAATATAGACAAAATAAGACCCCGGCGCGTGAGCGTGGGGCCTTGGGAGAATGGCTTGATCGGAGGTTGGCTACTTCTTTTCTTTCACCTCCTCCTTTTTCACCGGTTTGCAATAAAAAACGAAGAGTCCACGGCAGATTTCCACCCCAGGGTTAGCCGCCCTCCATTTTTCAAAACTCTCTTCTAACCGAGAGGGAACATCAACGAAGATTGTGTGCAGTCGCCCCAGATTTACCTGAGGATCTGGAGACGGGGTGATGGGCTCTTCGATGCCCGTGACTGACTGCCCCGGTTCCTTTGGTTGGCCAAGGAGTTTCAACACTTCCTCGCGTATGTCCTCGAGGCGGAGATTGAGATACATCAAAACCTTTTGCGCGGTTGTTTCCTCCTCCTGCTTACCAAGCAAGCCGAGGAGCAAGTGCTCAGTGCCGACGTAGCGGTGATTGAGATTCCGCGCTTCTTCGATGGCGTATTCGATGCCCTTCTTCGCCGCCGGCGTTTGGGGAAGCTTGCCCATCGTCACCGTCTCGGGCCCGCTCTTGACCAGCTTCTCGACCTCAAGCCGCACCTTGAGCAAATCAACACCGAGATTCTTGAGAATGTTGGCCCCCACACCCGATTCCTCTTTCACCAACCCAAGTAGAATGTGCCCCGTCCCGAGGTACTCGTGGCTGAAGCGCTGGGCCTCTTGATTGGCTAACATCATTACTTTCCGCGACCGATCGGTAAACCTCTCAAGCATGGCTGTTTCTCCTTTTCTCCGCCAACCGGCGGATAGTTCCATTCAAAGATCCACCAATCCATATAACTACCACAGAAATAGTGAAAACGCAAACCCTCCGCCGAGGCGGAGGGTTTGCGCGTCTAAGGTATTATCTAGATCAATATATAAAACCCGAGGGGACTAAAAGGGGTTTTTCGCGCCCCGAATCTCGAAGTGGACATGGGGGCCCGTGGAATTACCCGTTGAACCAACATAGCCAATTACTTGACCTTGCCTTACCGTTTGACCAGCCGACACAATGTTTCGGCTATTGTGGGCGTAGAGTGTTTGGGTGCCGTTCTCGTGCTTGATGACGATGTAGTCGCCATAACCGCCATTCCAGCTATTCTCTTTGCTCACAATCACTACTCCCGCCGCCGAGGCGAAGATCTCGTCACCAATGCGACCGTTCGAGAGATCAACCCCATTGTAACCGTGAAGACCTTGGGTTTTCCGGTTGCCGGCGATCGGGCGGATGTAATAACCTTGATAACTTGGCCCACTACCCTTGATCACCCGCGTCGGTCGCCCGGGGGTTTCAGAGATCGTGGTCTCCTCACCGTCGGGAATAATGACCACCTCTCCCACCGCAAGATCGGCGGTAGGAGAAAGGTCGTTGTATTGAGCAATCTCGGTCGCATCGCCTTTGTATTTCTTGGAAATTGACTGCAGGGTCTCACCCTTCACCACCGTATGCTGAATACCATTAATGGGCAGAATTACCAGCACTTGTCCCTCGCGGATCGCGGTGGCGCGGGACAAATCATTGGCCCAGACGATCGTGTTGACCGAGACCCCAAACATTTTCGACACCTGGGATAAGGTGTCCCCAGCTCGAACCACATAGACGCTGACTTGGTCCGCTAGTGGGATATCCTTTATATCCTTCATTGTCCCCAAGGGGCCTGAGTCGGGGACAAGGGCACTCCCGTCGATCACGGTCATCTCGGCGCCACCGATTAGCGCCTTGGGATCGGCGCTGGCCATGGGCTCGAGCAAGACCATGGTTTGAGAGTTGCTGGTGGTACCTTCGTTTAGAGAAAAATCCGCCACCGCATAGCGGAAGGCGTTGGCGACCGGACGGTAAGAAATAAGGCCAAGAATAAATATGGCCAGGAACAACGCTTTCTTAGATTGAGGAAGAGAAATTATAAGCCTAAATTCTGCGGAGCGATCGGGCGGATATTTCCAAGCAACAGATCAACCGTAACGGCAAGTATTCATTATAGCGCATCCAACCCGTCGGTCAATTGACAGACATATGATAGAGTGGATAACAAAAATGGTCGATTATCTCTCAGAATTGAACGAGGCTCAGCGCCAAGCGGTCCTCCATCGTGACGGACCGCTCTTGGTCATCGCCGGCGCCGGAGCGGGGAAGACGAAAACGATTACCAGTCGAATTCTTCATTTGATTAAAGGGGGAGTCGCGCCGAATTCTATTCTCGCCATTACTTTCACCAATAAGGCCGCGAAGGAGATGCTCGAGCGGGTCCATAAGTTGATGGCCAAAGAACCTGAACTGGGGCACGAAAATCTCTACCCTTTCATTTCTACTTTCCACGCGCTTGGTGTCCACCTGCTTCGGGAGCATGGGCGCATCCTCAATATCCCGCGTCGCTTCTCGATTGCCGATCGCGATGACTCCTTAAGCATGATTAAGACCGCCCTGCAAGAGTTGGGCTACGATCCGAAGTCGCTCGAACCACGAGGAATCTTGAATGTGATCTCGCGCGAGAAGGGGAAACTGATCACCGTGGAGCATTACCTTGAGCATTTGGGCCAAAATACTTTCGGCCAAGTGGTGGCGGAAGTCTGGCGTCGCTATGAGATAGCGCTAGGCAAGGCCGAATCACTCGACTTCGACGATCTTATCTTGAAGGCTGTCCTAATTTTAAAAAACTATCCTGAGGTTCTCCGTTTCTGCCAGGCGCGGTGGCAATATATTCACATCGATGAATACCAAGACACCAACGTCGCGCAATACCAATTGGCGAAGCTCTTGGCGGGCGAGCGAGAAAATATTTGTGCCGTCGGCGATCTCGACCAATCAATCTACTCTTGGCGTGGCGCTGATTTCAAAAACTTACTTCGCTTCGAGCGAGACTTCCCCCGCGCGAAAGTGGTGACGCTCGAAGAGAATTATCGCTCAACCCAGACCATTCTCGAAGCCGCTAATCGAATCATTGTGAAGAATGTGAATCGCTTGGAAAAAACGCTTTACACTAAGAATGGCCGGGGCGAAAAGCTCACGCTCATCACCGCTCTCGATGAGCGCGAAGAGGCAGCGCTAATTGCTGGTCTGGCAAAAAAGATTATCGAGCGGGGAGATTCCGCTGACGAACTAGCGGTGCTCTATCGGGCTAACTTCCAATCCCGCGCCCTCGAGGAAGCGATGCTTCGGGCTGGTGTGCCTTACCGAGTCTTGGGGGTGCGCTTCTTCGAACGCCAAGAGGTGAAGGACTTACTCGCCTACTTGAAGCTCGCGTTAAATGCCAATGACTTCACGAGTCGAAAAAGAATTATCAACGTCCCACCGCGGGGCTTGGGCAAGGTGACGGTGACCAAAGTCTTGGCCGGCGACCAGGCGAGCCTCCCGCCAAAGACGCAAGAAAAAGTCCGCGCCTTCGACGAGATTATTGCGGAGATAAAAAAGTTTGCGCTCAAGGAGAAGCCCTCCGACACGATTCGTTATGTCCTTGATCGCTCGGGTCTCAATGAGACCCTGCGCGCCGGGGGAGCGGATGATCTTGAACGACTCGAGAATCTCCGCGAGCTCGTGACCCTCTCGCTCGCCTATGATCAGACGCCGGGTGAAGAGGGGATTATGAAGCTTCTCACGGAAGCGGCGCTCGTCTCGGATCAAGATTCACTCCCCCCAAGCGCAAGTGAAAAGATTGGGCGAGTTAGTCTCATGACCGTCCACGCGGCGAAAGGACTCGAATTCAATCACGTCTTCATCGCCGGTCTCGAGCAAGATCTCTTCCCTCACTCACGCTTGGCGTCTCGATCTAGTGAAGGCGGTGAGGAAGTCGACACCGAAGAAGAGCGTCGTCTCTTCTATGTCGCCCTGACTCGAGCGCGGAAAAAACTTTATCTCGCTTACGCTGAGACGCGGACGATCTTCGGTTCGACGCGAGTGAATATTCCCTCCGACTTCCTCCTCGATCTCGACGATACCTTGGTCGAGCCACTGGGATCTGATTACTTAATTGATACAATTATTTAAATTAAAAGAAATAAAAAATGATCCGAGCAAAAAAGTCTTTAGGTCAGAACTTCCTTACGAGCGAATCGGCGCGACGCTCGATCATTGAAGTTTCACATCTTTCGACTGAAGATACTGTCCTCGAGGTGGGCCCGGGCGAAGGCTTCTTAACCGAAGCGCTCCTCGCAACTGGCGCGAAGGTGATCGCAGTGGAGAAGGATGATCGCTTGATTAAATTTTTGAACCAGAAGTTTCACCGCGAAACTATGGCTAAAAGACTAGCTATAATTCACGACGATATTCTAAGTCCCGACGCTTTGGTCGGGACCCCGACTTTACGTCGGGGCTACAAGCTAATAGCTAATATCCCATACTATCTAACCGGCCAAATTATCCGGCAATTTTTGACAGCAGAAAATCAACCGCAATCGATGACCTTGATGTTGCAAAAAGAAGTGGCGACTAGAATCGTTGCGAGAGACGGTAAAGAAAGTTTACTCTCTCTTTCGGTCAAGGCTTATGGCACACCCCATTACATTCTCACTGTCCCGCGTGGCGCCTTCCGCCCTATCCCTAATGTTGATTCAGCTATTCTATATATTAATAAGATTAGCCGAGATCGTTTCATTGAAGCCGGAGTGAGTGAGGAAAGTTTTTTCGCCCGGCTTCACCTCGGCTTCGCTAGCAAACGTAAAATGCTCCGATCTAAACTTGCCTTACCAGCGGAAGATTTAATTGCGAGTGGAATCAGTCCCACGGCGCGAGCTGAAGACCTGACGCTGGGGCAATGGTTCGCTTTAGCAAAAATAAAAAATAATGAAAATGA
>CAZZED010000081.1:0-12821 GCA_964653115.1 uncultured Candidatus Saccharibacteria bacterium
AAAACTTTGAAGTTGACGAGTAGTGCCTTCGAGACCAATGACTTGATTCCCGAGAAGTACACTTGCGATGGCCAGAACTTCAATCCTCCGTTTGCGATTTCGGGTGTTCCAGTTGAAGCCAAGTCTCTCGCGCTCATTATGGAAGACCCCGATGCGCCGGGTCCGCCAGCCGGCGGAGGCATTTGGGATCATTGGCTAATCTACCATCTGCCGCCAGATATCACTGAGCTCAAGGAAGGTGAGCCACCACTCGGCACCTTAGGCTTAGGATCAAGTGGCAATGCTAATTATGAAGGTCCTTGCCCGCCCTCGGGCACCCATCGTTATTTCTTCAAACTCTACGCGCTGGATAGTGAATTGCCTCTCCCCCCGGGGATTTCTAAAAGTGAACTTCTGGAGGCAATGAAGGGTCACATCATTGACCAAGCAGAATTGATCGGTCGTTATGGCCGAAAATAGCCAGCTGGGGATAACTGGTTGACATCAAAGGAGAAGAAGCGTAGGATTGGTGAGGATGAGTTGGTCGTGCCTAGATGGATCTAGGCGTCCGGCTCAACTGGGTCCCCACACGTCGAAAGGCAGTATATGGCGTCACAAGTCGAAAGTCAGGCCACCACCCTTCTCAGAGAACGAGGCTTCGACCCCCATGGTATCCCGATCACTCGGCGCCACGAGTGTCAACAGCAAATCTTCGAAGCCAAGAAGGTTCGCCCCGTGAGCAGAATTCCTCTGCTTATAGTCGGGAGGATTCCTCTCCTCCTCGATGGTCTCACCCCGCCAGGGTTCTGTATCCACCTGCCTTCGTAGTTTCGTCATCATAGCATGACACCACCAGCGAGCATCCCCTGCTCGCTGGTATTTTGTTACAATAAATTATATGTCAAAAATTGCTAAATTAATTGAAGGGTTGAAACAGGGCGACGTGGCCGTTATTCCCACCGACACCATCTATGGCCTCGTGGCCTCGGCCCTCAACCCAGAAGCGGTAGCGAAGGTCTACCAGCTCAAGGGGCGGGCACCGGATAAACCGTGTATCATTTTAATTAGTGAGATTAAGGATCTGGAACAGTTCGGAGCGGTGGTAAACAAAGTAGACGTTCCCCTCCTCACCCGACTCTGGCCCGGGCCCACGAGTATCATCTTTCCTCTCTCATCTCACGCTAGTCGAACTCTTGCCTATCTTCATCGTGGCACCGAGACGCTCGCTTTTCGTCTGCCTAAACTTAAATCATTACGAAATTTAATTAAAGAAACAGGACCCCTCATTGCGCCGTCGGCTAATCCGGAGGGTCAGTCGCCGGCCAATTCAGTGAAGCTGGCCGAGCATTACTTCGGCGATCAGGTCACTCTTTACCTCTCCACAACAAGAAAACTAAGTAAACCATCTAAACTGGTCGCTCTCCAGAGTGGCAAAATCATCGTCCTTCGTGTATAGTTTAGAGATGGAAGAAAAACAATCATTCGCTGTCCCTGGAGCGATTATCATTGCCGGGTTGATTATTGCTGGTGCCATTTATTACAACCCAGGGGGCGGAGCCCCGGCCGGTCAGGTGGCCGCCTCTGGTCTCGCGTTGAATAAGATTGAGAAGCTTAACGCCACCGATCACATTGTTGGTAATCCCAATACCGCGACAATTACCATAATAGAATATTCTGATTTCGAATGCCCTTTCTGTAAAGCTTTCCATAATACGGCCAAACGTTTACTTGAGAAGAACGGCGACCAGCTCGCCTGGGTCTATCGTCACTTCCCGCTCGATAGCATTCACCCCAAGGCCCGCAAAGAAGCTGAAGCGGCCGAATGTGCCAACGAACTCGGGGGGAAGCAAAAGTTCTGGGAGTACGCGGACCTTATCTTCGCCACGACACCATCAAACAATAAACTAGATCCAACGCTCTTACCAAAATTTGCGACCCAGCTCGGTTTAGACCAGACCGCTTTCGAGGCCTGTCTCACGAGTGGCAAATTTGCCGAGCAGGTGGAGGCAAACTTCAAAAACGGAATGGAGATTGGTATCACTGGCACGCCAACGGTCATCGTCTCAACCAAAGCTGGTGAGAAGGTTAATCTCTTCAGTCAAGCTGGTCTCCCAGCTGATCTTAGCCCCGAGCTTAAGGCTTTCGCCACCGACGCCTATACCTTCTACGACGAAGAAATTACCAAACTCCGCCAAGCCACGCAGTAGAAATAAATTAATAAAAAGTAGAAAAAGAGCGACCCGTGTTTGTGGGTCGCTCTTGCGTGTTCGGGATGGGTTTAGTAGCAGTAGCCATCCCAGTCACACACTACGGAATCGTAATAATACGTGTCGTAGTAGCCGTAATCGTAATAGTACGATGTGACGTAGGGATCATACCCGCCAGAGTAGGCGTAATACAAATCCTCCGTGTCGCAACCACCGTTACTTAGCATGGCCAGTGTGAAGACCACCACGAACGCTGTGATTCCCAGACGTTTGCGACTTTTCATCACTTCACCATCTTTCCGACCCTAATTTGGGTCTAAACAAAGATCAAGAGTTAACAACCAACCTCTAAGAGTCTAGTATAAGTAATCTAGCGTGTCAATACCCCATCAGTTTTTTGATTTTGTGGTGTTGGCGGATTTTTTCGTGTGCTTTGGCTTCAATCTGGCGAATCCGTTCGCGAGTGACGCCGAATTCGCGCCCGACTTCTTCCAATGTTCGCATCACACCATCGGTTAGGCCATGGCGCATCTCTAGAATCCTTCTTTCTTTTGGTGATAAATCTTTCAAAATTTCTTGAATCTGGTCACGAAGAATTCGGCGCGCCACATCTTCCCCCGGCGACGTCATCTTGGTGTCAGGAATAAATTCACCGATGGTGGACTTCTCTTCTTCGCTGTTGGTCGGCTTGTCGAGTGAGGTTGTGCTCTGGTCGATCTTCTCAATCATAATCACCTTCTCCACCTCAATCCCCATCTCGGTCGCAATCTCAATCGGCAGGGGTTCGCGCCCCAGATCTTGAGTCAGCCGACGCACGACTTGCTTATACTTAGCAATCGTCTCCACCATGTGCACGGGAATACGGATCGTTCGTGATTGATCGGCCAACGCTCGAGTGACCGCTTGTCTAATCCACCAAGTGGCATAGGTGGAAAACTTATACCCCCGCGTCCAATCGAACTTCTCCACCGCCTTAAAGAGGCCGAGATTCCCCTCTTGAATGAGATCGAGCAGAGTAAGATTATTACTTCGACCAATATAACGTTTGGCAATTGAGACCACGAGTCGGAGGTTGGCGTTGGCGAGCGCGCGCTTGGCTTCTTCATCGCCTTGGAGAATCCGACGAGCCAGTTCTCGTTCTTCTGAAGCGTGAATGAGTTTGTGCCGACCAATCTCCTTGAGATACATTTGGACTGAATCGAGTCCGGTTGAGACATAACGATCACTTTTTCCTTTACTGGGAAGAGCCGTATCGGATAAATCATCCAAGAAGCCCGTCTCTTCCAAGACGTCAATCCCCGCCAGTTCAAAACGCTCATAGAGTCGATCAACGAAGGGTAGGTCAGTCTCAATTAGAGGGAATTCTCTTAGGAGTTCAGCGTAAGTGACGAAGCCTCGACTCCGGCCTCGAGCGAGGAGCGCTTCCACTTTGATTTCTTGATTCTTTTGGCTTCGCGAATTGACTTTGGATTTGACTTTAATCTTTGCCTTAACTTTCTTTGTTGTCCTAGCCCGTGTTGGAATTTTTTTGGTCTTAATTATTTTTTTCTTTTTCATATTTTGTTATTGATCAAATGAGATAATTCTTGGCATCTGATTAAATATTTTTTAACTAATTCTGGTTTGGTTTTTGGGTCAATCGATTTTAATAAATGAACCACCTCACCCAATTCTTCTCGCCAAATCTCAACTTGCCATTCTTTAAGTAAATTATCGAGGCTGAGAATTCGATCTTTAATTTCACCGTAAGTAATCTCCGCTTTTAAAGCTTGCTCGGATTCTCGCCCGCTAGCTTCAGCTTGTCGACGAGCGAGTAACTCCTCCCCCCAATGCTTCGCGACTAAATTTCTAATTGCCTCATCCTTCTCCCCCTGCCAGATGATAAAACCTAAAATGAGTTCTTCCAGCCGGCTCCGTCGAGTCAGTGGTGGGGCCGTAGAGTTAGCGCTTGAGTTTGTCGCTGACATATTTGTTTTCGGCCCACTCGTCCTAGTTACGCCATCACGAATGACGGCCTCCGGTAGAGCTGTTAGCTCAGCAATGTTTCGGATGAAGTAGGCTTGATCAATCGGATTCACTAAAGCGGTGAGATAGGGATAGACCTCACGTTCGATTTCGTGAGCGAATTCCCGTCGTTCTAATCCCCGCTCTTTAATCATTGCGATCAAGAAGTCGACGACGTGCAATGTTTGCCCGAGCGCCTTCTCCCAAATACCACCACCCTCGCGGATCACATCGGCTGGATCTTTTCCCATTGGCAAGAGCGCCACCCGCACTTCAAGTCCGCGTTCTAAGGCCAGAGTGATAGCTCGATTCGAAGCCTTGATCCCGGCGGCATCACTGTCGAAAGCCATTATAATTTTCTTTGTCAAACGACTAATCAAGTCAAGATGATTCCCCGAGAGAGCGGTCCCGGAAACGGCGACCGTCTCGGTCACTCCGGCTTGATGTGAGAGCACCACATCGAATTGTCCCTCAACTAAGATGGCCCGATCGGCGCGTCGGATGGCGAGCTTGGCTTTATCGAAGAGATAGAGGGCCCGTGACTTGTCATAGAGTAGCGTCTCCGGGCTATTGATATATTTTGCCTCCGTTCCCGTCTCCGGGCCAAAGAGTCGACCGGAGAAAGCGATTGTTCGCCCGGCCCCATCGGCAATCGGAAACATGATTCGATTGCGGAAGCGGTCGAAGAGTCGTCCATCACGACTCGAACGAATTACTAAACCTGATTGAGCGAGATCAGCTTCGGTGAAGCCTCGGCCCAAGAGATACTCGGTGAGCCCGCGCCAAGTCGCCCCAGCGAAGCCGAGGCGGAAGTTGGTGATAGTCTCTTCGGTCAATCCACGTTCCTTCAGATAAATCATTACCTCCGACCCCTGACTCAATTCACCGGTGAAATAGGTGACGGCCGCTTCCGTGACCAGATGGAGGTGTTCTTTGGCCGTCGCATTTTCACGATTGATTGGTTCCAGTGGCACGCCGGCCCGTTGAGCTAAAATTTTTAAGGAACCTAAGAAATCTAACCCCTCAATCTCTTCAACAAAAGTGAAAATATCTCCACCGTGATTGCAGCCGAAGCAGTGGAAAGTCTCCCTCACCGGGGAAACGTAGAAGGAAGGCGTCTTTTCGTTGTGGAAAGGGCACCGAGCCCGATAGTTAGCGCCGGCTTTTTCCAGCGTCAAGTAAGAACTTACCACATCGAGAATCGTCAACCGAGCTTTGACTTGTTCGACAGTTGATGACATGTGAACGGCTTAAACTTTTGCCGCTGTATCATAACCACTCTTTAATCCTGTTCCGGCCGGGATTAATCGGCCAACAATGACATTTTCTTTTAACCCGCGGAGGTGATCGAGCCCACCGCGTAAGGCCGTCTTGATCAACATTTTAGTCGATTGCTGGAAGGAGACGGCCGCAAGGAAGCTACTCGAAGTGAGTGAGACGTCAGAGATACCAAGGAGAAGAGGATCGCCGACAGCAACTTCTTTATCGACCTTCTTGGCCTTAGCATTTTCAAGGCTCAAGACTTCGTGTTCGATGACATCGCCGGGCTCAAAGTCGGTTCCACCAGAACTCTTGATTCGATAGCGAGAAAACATTTGCCGGATGATAACTTCAATATGTTTCCGCGAGATCGAAGCCCCCTGAAGTTCATAGATGTTACTGATCTCGGTGATGATGTATTCTTCGGTTATTCCTCGACCGGCATACTTAAAGAGCGCCATCAAGTTGGCCGAACCGTCAGTAATAATTTGGCCGGCGCTGACCGGGTCACCAACTTTTACCAAAACGGAACGACTCAAGGGAACTTTATACTCAACGGCCTCGCCCCCCTTGGCGCTCGATTTTTTGGTGCCACTACCAGCGTGAGCCAGAATCGTGATAATCTGCTCTTTTTCGGATGATTTGACCTCCATTACCATACCAGAGACTTCACTAACAATCGCTCCATGTTTAGGAATTCGGCGTTCAAAGACTTCCTCCACTCGAGGTAACCCACCGACGATGTCACCGCCAACATCGACTCCGCCAGCGTGCTTAGTTCTCATTGTAAGTTGAGTTCCCGGCTCACCAATGGCTTGGGCGGCGACGATGCCGACCGCCTCGCCAATCTCTACCAATCGGCCTCGGCCCGGATCGGTACCGTAACATTGCTGACAAATACCTTTCACCGATTCACACTTTAATACGGTTCGAATATGAGCTTCCGTCACATTGGCAACATTGATCTCACGCGCTTCGAGGGCGGTGATCAGATGCCCTTTCTTAAACATCACTTTCCCTTCAGAATTCTTTAGCTCCTGCGCCAAGACCCGACCACGAAGCAAACTGCCGAGTCCGGTTTCCAAATTGGAGACATTTTCGAGAGTCAAACGCTTACCCGTTTTTTCGCCACAATCTGCTTGGGTCACAATTACTTCTTGCGCCACATTGACAAGTCTTTGAGTCAAGTAACCGGCCTTGGCCGTGTTTAAAGCCGTATCAACTAAACCTTTTCGAGAACCGTGAGTGGTCATGAAAAATTCAAGCGGCGAGAGTCCTTCTTTGTAAGATGGAATGATTGGAAAATCCAGAATTTGTCCGGAAGGATTGACAATGAGTCCTTTCATTCCAGACATTTGGGTGACTTGACTAATCGAACCTCGAGCACCGGAATTCAACATGTACATAACCGAGCCAAATGGATCGAGACTGGTCGGTAACAACTTTTCAATCTGACCGCGAGCGCGAGTCCAAATTTCAATGTTCATTCGGTATTTCTCATCACGAGAAAGAAGTCCTTCTTGGAAGGTTTGTTCTAGGCGGGCACTTTCACCTCGAGTTTTTTCAACAATGTCAGCCTTACCATTGGGGACCGCCATATCGTCAATCCCCCAAGTAATGCCCGAGCGAGTGGCGTAATAGAAACCGAGATTTTTAATCCCATCGAGAATGGCGCCGATTTGTTCGATCGGGTAAGTGGCGATAAGATCGTCAACTAGCCGATTCATTTCTTTGCTATTGATCTCATGGTTGATGAAAAGAAAATCGATTGGCAAAATTTCGTTGAAAAGAATTCGGCCAACCGAAATCTCGGTCAACTGTTCTTTCGAAGAGCCGAACTTAACTTCATTGGCGGTAACAATTTTAATCGGGGCCCGAAGATCAACGAGACCGTAACTCTCGGCGGCGATTGCTTCCTTAAAGGTCGCAAAGATTTTACCGTGACCCGTGGCGCTGGGAATCAGCTTTGTCACCCAATAACAACCGAGGACGATGTCTTGTTTGAGTGCGATAATCGGATTGCCGTTACCCGGTTTAAGAATATTCTTATCCGCGGCAATAATTTCGCGCGCTTCTCGTTGAGCGGCGTCGGACAACGGCACATGCACCGCCATCTGATCACCATCGAAATCGGCGTTGAAAGCGCTGGTAACCAAGGGGTGAATTTGAATCGCGTTGCCTTCGATCAGAATTGGTCGAAAGGCTTGAATCCCAAGGCGATGAAGCGTCGGCGCGCGGTTCAAGAAGACATACCGATTTTTAATCACATTTTCAAGAATTTCCCAAACTTCAGGAATTTGATCATCAATCAAGCGATTGGCCCCACGGATATTGAAGGCTAACTCTTGCTCGAGAATACTCGAGATAATGAAGGGGCGAAAAAGTTCAAGCGCCATGTGCTTGGGTAACCCACACTCAGAGAGCTTCAGGGTTGGGCCAACGACGATGACCGATCGACCAGAGTAGTCGACGCGTTTACCGAGTAAGTTCTGGCGGAAACGACCTTGTTTGCCCTTAAGATTATCCGACAGAGATTTAAGCGGTCGGCGTTGAGCTTGATTGACTGTCCCACTCGTCTTTCGAATGCAGTTATCAATCAGAGCATCAACGGCTTCTTGGAGAATTCTTTTCTCATTTCGGAGAATTACTTCTGGAGCATTGAGCTCAATTAATTTTCGTAAACGATTGTTGCGGTTGATGACCCGGCGATAGAGATCGTTGACATCAGAGGTGGCATGCCGACCACCATCGAGTGGAACGATGGGCCGAAGATCTGGTGGAATAACCGGAATAGCAGTCAAGAACATCCAATCTGGTCGGACGCCAGATCGACCGAGGGATCGCACTAGGTTATAACGCTTCTGAATCTTCGCTCGCTCAAGGGCACTCGCTTTTACTAATTGCGCCTCTAATTCGTTCCCCAACTTCTTAAGATCAAGGGTTTTAAAAATATTATAGATGGCCTCAGCGCCAATCCCCGCTTCAAAAACGGAACCGTACTTAAGCGATAAACGATGGTAAGCTACTTCATCTAAAACCTGCCCCCAAGCCAAACGTTCCAGTTGGCGCTTGGCTTCAGCCATGGACTCACGTAGACGATCCTTACTTCGTTCGTCTTGTAGCGTTTTAGACTTAACTTTATATTCATGTTCAATTTCTTTTACCACCCGCTCTTTTTCCTCTTCATTGACGGCGGTGATGATATAACCAGCGAAGTAAACCACCTTCTCAAGATCAGTCACCGAGAGATTGAGGAGTAACCCCATGCGCGACGGAATACTGCGCAAGAACCAGATGTGAGAAACTGGACTTGCGAGCTCAATGTGCCCCATTCGTTCGCGTCGCACAATCGACCGAGTTACTTCAACTCCACAACGTTCACAAATGATGTCTTTATAACGAATCCGACGGTATTTGCCACAGTAACATTCATAGTCTTTCTCTGGCCCGAAAATTCGTTCATCAAAGAGCCCGCCTCGCTCAGATCGACCGGTCCGATAATTGATTGTTTCGGCCTTCGTCACTTCACCGTGAGACCAAGCCTTAATCCGCTCGGGGGAAGCTAGTTTGAGCGAGATCGCATTCCAATCAACTGGTGGGACATAGCCTGATTCCGAACCGCGCTTCGGTTCTGGACTCACAATCAAGTTGTCGGCGGGGTTCATTTTTTTTGTAATCATGTTGAGAGCAGATTAAAGTTTTTTAAGTTCTACATCGAGAGCCAGTCCTCGAAGCTCATTCAACATCACATTGAAAGACGCTGGTAAATTGGGTGGGCGGATGGTCTCGCCCTTGATAATCGAATCGAAAGCTTGAGATCGCCCCACAATGTCGTCGGACTTAATTGTCATCATTTCACGGAGCGAATAAGCGGCGCCGTAACCCTCCAAGGCCCAGACTTCCATTTCGCCAAAACGTTGCCCACCTCGTTGCGCCTTACCTCCGAGCGGTTGTTGAGTAATGAGTGAATATGGCCCAATTGAGCGCATGTGAATCTTGTCTTCCACCATGTGATCAAGCTTCAGAATATACATGTACCCTAAAGCAATATCTTGTTCAAAAGTTTCGCCCGTGCGACCGTCGAAGAGTGGCACCTTCCCTGATTCAGGATAACCAGCCTTGACGAGTTCTTCCTTGATTTCGGCATCCTTGACTCCGACGAAAGGGGAAGTAATGGCCTGATAACCAAGCGTGTGGGCAGCCAGACCCAGGTGCATTTCGAAAATCTGACCCAAGTTCATTCGGCTCGGCACGCCGAGTGGCGTCAGAATAATATCGACCGGTGTCCCGTCAGCCGTGTAGGGCATATCTTCTTCGGGTAAAATTCTAGCGATAACACCCTTGTTGCCATGGCGACCGCAGAGTTTATCACCGACCGAAATATTGCGGATATCAGCAATCTCGACATGAATTCGCTTCGTGATGCCTGATTCCAATTTATCTCCCCGTTCACGTGAGAAAATTCTCACGCCGACAACCTTCCCCTCTTTACCGTTTGGGACTCGCTTGGAGGTGTCCTTTACATCACGTGCTTTGTCGCCGAAGATGGCGCGAAGCAGACGTTCTTCCGGCGTGAGTTCAGTCTCACCCTTGGGCGTAATCTTACCGACTAAAATATCATTGGGTTGAACTTCGGCGCCAATGCGCACAATTCCCTCTTCATCAAGATTTTTCAACTTGGCTTCACCGACATTCGGGATATCTGGCGTCGTGACCTCGGGCCCGAGCTTAGTATCACGAACATTAGTCTTAAATTCTTCAATGTAAACACTACTTAAAATCTGACGCTTGACCAGACGCTCAGAGATGATAATGGCGTCTTCGTAATTGGCTCCACCCCAAGACATGAAGGCGACCAAGAGATTCTGCCCCACGGCGAGTTGGCCGTTGACACTCGAGGAAGTGTCCGCCAAGAGATCCCCCCCCTTCACCTTATCTCCTACCGACACCGCTGGCCGTTGATGGAAGACTGTGTTGTCGTTGGTTTTACGGAAAGTAATTAAATTGTATTCATCAACTTCAGCCTTATCGGTGGTAATGACAATGCGAGTGGCGTCAACCGCTTTGACTATTCCGGCATTACGCGCAAGCACTACTCGACCGGAATCTTGAGCGACTCGACTCTCCATGCCAGTCGCGACCAAAGGGAATTCCGGTGAGATACAAGGAATTGCCTGTTTCTGCATGTTTGATCCCATGAGCGCTCGGTTGGCATCGTCGTGCTCGAGGAAGGGAATGAGTGAAGTCGCAAGAGAAAAAGCTTGATACGGTGCAACATCGATGAAATGAACTTCATCACGAGGAACCATGGTTGGTTTGCCGGTGAGTCGGGCTTCGACAAAAGCGTCAGTTAACTCGAGTTTCTCATTATAACCGACGCTACCGTGAGCAATGGCGTATTTTTCTTCTTCTAAGGCATTGAGATAAACGACTTCATCCATAATTTTCCCCTTCTTGACGCGACGATAAGGCGTTTCGAGAATACCAAAGTCCGTCACCTTAGAATAATTGGAGAGATGGAGGATGAGACCGATATTTGGGCCTTCGGGCGTGTGAATCGGGCAAATGCGACCGTAGTGAGAAGTGTGAACGTCACGGACTTCAAGCCCAGAACGCTTGCGCGTGAGGCCCCCTGGGCCGAGCGCCGAGAGGGTGCGAAGATGTTCAATCTCGCTTAAAATATTCTTCTGGTTCATGAACTGTGACAACTGGTTGGTAGTGAAGAACTCCTTCAGCCGAGCTTGAAGTGGTCGAGGACTGATGAATTGAATCGGAAGCAGAGCATTCGAATCAATGGTTGACATTCGATCTTGAATGTTACGACCCATTTGAATCATCCCGATCCGAAGTTTCTGTTGAAGCATCTCGCCCACACAACGAATTCGGCGGAGACCCAAGTGGTCGATGTCGTCCCCCACCGCGTCCTTCTGGTGGTTCAAGGTAATAATATGAGAAATAATGACGCCTAAATCTTCGAGCGCCACGATTCGAAGGTCGCCCTTCTCTTGAACTGTTCCCGCGTGGAAGCGTTCATTCAAACGCAAACGACCTACAATCGATAAATCATATTTCTCACGGCTAAAGAGAGTGGTGATGAATTCACGAGCCGAGGCGACCGAGGCAAGGTCGGAGTCGCGGAGACGGCGGTAAATCTCGAGGTAAGCTTCGTCGGCCGAGGTGGTGGTGTCGCGAGCCAAAGTTTTCGTCACATAAGGCAAGGCCTCGGGATTGTGAGCAAACATCGCTTGCATCTCTTCGGTTGTGATCTGTTTACCGGCCAGATCGGCAAAAACTTTCAAGAGATACGTGAAGGGGAACTTGCGCTTGCGGTCGATGCGGACGTAAATGCAACCATCACTCTCGGTTTCGAACTCAACCCAAGCGCCAGCCGATGGGATAATCTTGGCGCCAAAGAACTTCCGATTGCGCAATTCATTCTCAGTAAAAAAGACCCCGAAACTGCGCGCCAATTGGGGGACTACGACTCGCTCATTACCATTAATGACGAAGGTGCCGTGCTCGGTCATGAGCGGGAAGTCGGCTAAGAATATCTCCTGCTCCTTATCTTGCTTCAAGATCTTATTCGTCAACTTGACTCGCACCCGAAGTGGCACCTCGTAGGAAAGTTGGTTCTGGGCGGCGTGATATTCGTCGAACTTCGGTTTATCTAATTCAAAACTGGTGAACTCGAGATCGAACTTCTTCTCCGAGTAATCACGGATGGGAGAGAATTCCTTAAACAACTCTTTCAACCCATCGCTAATGAGCCACCGGTAGGAGGCCTTCTGGGTCTTGATTAAATCTGGCAATTCGAGGAGAGGCTTACGGTAGCCGGAGAAATACTTCTTCGGGAATTCTTCGTGGATGGCGCGCATGAGAAATGTGGCGATTGGTTAGGATAATAACAAAAAAAACGAAGAACGAAGCTTTTTTAAAAAAGCCCTATTTTTTTACCTAAACTAGCCTACATTGCCAACCGGAACACAATCTCACAATGGTGACAATAGTCTATACCCCCTTAAAATTTTGTCAACTATGTCAACTATGACCTGTGGATAACCCACTCGTCACGTAAAATTCTTACGACCGTCAGAATTTTACGTGTACTTAATAAAACGACGATCGTCAGTATTTAGGCGAGTATAATTTATTTTGTCTTTTTCTTCTTCAATTTCCAACCATCAATCTTCTGATGATGGCCGGAGAGGAGCACTTTCGGCACGCGGTAAGAGCGACCTTTGATCTTGATCACTTCCGGTCGCGTATAAACTTCATGACTAGCGATCCGCTTTTCTTCCACCGACTGATCATCGCCGAGCACGTCGGGTAGACGTCGGGTGACCGCGTCGAGAATAGTGAGGGCGGGTAGCT
>CAZZED010000082.1:0-7550 GCA_964653115.1 uncultured Candidatus Saccharibacteria bacterium
CCTCGTTTAACTCTAGGCATGGTTAGGGATTAGGTGGCCAAGCATCTTCGGCTTGATTCGGAAAGTCATCATCCGCTTACCGGCCAATTGCCCGCGGCGATTCTCTTTCGCATTGAAATGATTTTTCCCCCCGCGACGCGATAAAACTTTCCCATTGCGGGTGATCTTGAGTCGTTTAGAAAATGATTTGTTAGTTTTGATACTCATGAAAGTTAATGGTTATTTGGTCGCGCGCTCAATGATGAGCGAGAGACCCTTCTGACTGCGCTCGGGGGGGCTAGCAACTCGGTAATTAACCGTAATGAACTTGAGGAGTCGATCAAGCCGACCCTTGAGGAAGTCTTGATCGAAGTATTTCGATCGCCCGCGCAGATAGAGTTCCAACTTAACGCGATGACCTTCCTTGAGGAAACCGGACGCTTTGATGGCCTTAATCTCTAGATCATGATCGCCCGTGCCAATCTTGACCTGAAGCGATTTCGTCTCGGTCTGATGGGCGTTAGATCGGGCTTGCTTCTGCTTTTTATTCTCGAGGTACTGGAACTTACCGAAATCCATAATCTTGGCGACGGGCGGATTACTGGCCCCCGAGACCTCGATCAAGTCCGACCCTAGCTCAATGGCTTTACCGATTGCTTCCGTCAGCGACAGAACACCCAAATTAGCGCCCGTCTCGTCAATGACGCGCAAGGTGGGAGCGGTGATCTGATGATTGATGCGAGTTCGCGCTTTCAATGGCTCGTAAAGCTACCGGACCATCTTAGCTGATGTCTCACCAGAAGTCAATAAAAAGGAAAGGCCCCGTCGTGAGGCGGGGCCTAAAGACGACCTTCTTTGATCTCTAGGGGGTAAATAGTCACAGGGAGTTTCCGCTTGCTTCGCCGGGGAACGATTTGAATGTTGCCGTTGGAATCCATTTCAGGAGTGGCCTCATCGATTATTAGACCAAGCATTGGTTGATCGATCGGCCAGTTTATCTTTTCCCAGCCACCCAAGACATCTGGGTTGAATTGGGTAATGCCGGAGACATAGAATCTGACAATCCCGAATGGCTGGTAGTCAATTTGGAAACACACAATTCGTCCCCGGAGAATCCCACCCCTTTCATGAATCTCCAGATTTCCGCCGACACAATGTCCGAAGAACAACAATTCCTCCCAAACTCTTCCTGTTTCCACTCTTACCTCACCTCCTTTCTCCCCCCTATGTTATACTTATTTATTATGAATACAAGATATAGCTGGTTGAAAGAGTTTTCTAAATTTGGAGCGGGACTCGTGGTGGGGGACTTCATTGCTCAGGTTTGGTTTTATCAACAAGGTCTTCTCCCGTTTAATTTTTTAGGTCTAACCTTCACCACCGACTTGATTACGCCGGGGCTCCTCTTCGATCTCGCTCTCTTCCTCATCCTTGTCCACTATGGTTGGAATTTAGGTAAGATGCCTCGGCCGAAGGAGCGGACCTATCTCTTCATCGTCGGGGTCATCTTCCTCGCCGTTGCCCTCGTGCACCTTTTCCGAATCTTCACCGGTGCGGATCTCGTCGTCCTTGGTTGGTCGGCGCCACTTTGGATCTCATGGCTCGGCACTGTCGTCACGACTTATCTCGCTTACGTCAGCTTCCACTTCTTCACACGGTTGAAGTAGTTTTGTTATAACAAAAAGAGCTCCGTTGAAATAACGGAGCTCGGGTGGGTACACATGAAGTGGTGGAAGCTAGGCCACCATGAGATGAGAGAAACGACCTCCCAATTGCTCGGCCGCTTCGCGGCAACGAGTTTGGTGGATAGACCTTGACTGCTCGGATCTGGCTCGGGCCAATTCTTGCTCAGCCACTACTTCTTGACGCTTCTCTTTCTTAAGCACTTCACAGAGGTCGACGATCTTCCAGTAATCAGTTGAGGCGATGTCGAGGTCGACGATACCCTCTGTGTACCTTTCCTCGAATTTGCGGACGAGTTCCCGAACCAGGTCGATTTTTTCATCCCTGACATAGTTGATAGAAAGATCGCAGGGAAATTCGATGAGAGTCGGTATCACTGTTCCTCGGAGATAGGCTCCGCGCTTATTGCGCAGGTGCTGGTTCGACTCCTGCAACGCCCCGAGACACTCATTCAACTTACCCTTCGCCATCAAGCCGAGAGCGTGTCTGAATTCCTCACGGATGTCATCGGTCAATCCGAAATCGATAAAGCATGGCCGATTAACCTCAATTCCTTGTTCGATGTCGAATCCGGTGACCCGAGTTACTTCCTTGGCGAATGCTTCTACTGCCCTGACGCAATCTTCGATTGTGAAAGTCGTTGCACTCATAGTATTGCTCCATGTCAATGTCCCCATTTATATCGCATCACAGTGACGCGTCTAGCTAGAGTCTAAACTAACCTGCCTTCTTTTGTCAAGCGCGGGTAGCTCGGTTGCATTAATTACCTTACTGGCTATAATTTTTAGGTATGTCAAACATCACTAAATTTAAAAAGTTGGAGATAAAAGAGGTAACCGAGAGACTGGGGCGCATTTTTAAAAAACTCGACTTAGAAGAAAAAATTTCAGTAACTTGGCTTAAAGATTTCACCTACAATTTCGATTTACCGACCAATCAAATTAGTGAGAAATATTTTGGTCGGATTCTAAACTTACTGCCGAAAAATATTAGTGAAGAAGATATGGATGAAGCACTAAGAGCTTTTAACGATGCTTGGAATGCCTTTCCCCAGAAAATCATCGGTGGTAAATCTCCGCAAGACAAGTGGTTTGAAGCGGAAATGGAAGCGGATGAGAAAGTGGCCGGTCGCTTGCCACTTAACCAGGAGGAGCAATTGGCGAAAGATCATTTTGATCGAGCTGAGCTCGGGCTTGATTCTTACCTTGATTGGGCCTTCAAAGAAGTGTTGGTAAAATATGATAGTTATGTGAAAAATTTAAAATTAGACAAACCAAATGACGCGGTCGGTGTGGCGGGCGTTTTTTTAGAAATTTGTGGCCAAATGGGATTTTTTGAATTCGGTCGGATTCACCCCGAATTTGTCAAAGATTTTCCTGATCTATTTAAGGCTTCCGTGCAAGGTCCGAAGATTTCACAACCAGATATCCGTAAATATTTGGACACCTTTTTATTTTTTCTAGAAACTTACTACCCCACCAATGCCATTCCGCGAATAATGTTTTGATTTCGACCGCTGGAATCTGGGATAAGGTTCGATCACATGTTGGGGATCAAGTTATCCATTGATTGACCAATAAGGTGTTGGTAGTATAAGTAAGTAAGACCTCATGATAAGACCAGATTACAAAAAGATTACACAGGCCTTGAAGATTGTATACCTGTCTGACAGGCTTCATTTGCGTAAATATGGAAGATTGATTACTGACGATAAATTGATTGCTATGAAAAAGGGCACTCTTGGCTCACAGGCACGAGATATTGTGCTAGGGAATCCTAGGTTACCTCACAATGCTTATGAATACTCGGAAAATAAAATTACCAGGGGGAGAAATAAATTTATCATAGGTGCTAGCTATGAAGGGAGAGAAAGTTTGTCAGAAACCGATCTTGAATGTGTTGACAAGGTCTTTCCCTCTGTTGGTGGTATGGATGAGTTTCAACTAGCCGATCTAACACACAAACTTCCCGAGTGGAAGAGACATGCTTTTGCTTTAGAAAAGGGTGAGAAACGCGTAGTAAAAGTAAATCATTCTGATCTTTTTGAGCCAACCGACGACCCAGTCTTGAGTGGAATATACTCCCAAACTGATGAGGAATTAGCGATGTCGAGAGAAGTATTTGAAGAATCGCTTGAACAGGAACACTGCCTAGCGTAAACGTTATTTGCATGATCCCAATACCGCCTGAAGTGATTGTGCGAGTAAATATAGAGCAGGGTGCTACATAACCATTATTTTGTTGTCATAAACAAGAATCCGAAAAAAGACAAAGAAATCTACTTGGTGTCTTTACTACCAAGAAAGAGAACGCCATACGTTATATTAAGCATCTTGAACTTGATATTAGGATATATGTTGAAGTGGCCGAGAACGATTGCTCTTTTCTGCCACGATGGAATGAAAGTTGTGTTAATTGTAACTATTTCAAAAAATACGACATTCAAGAATTAGTTAAAAGGATGGAAGATTCTAATGGTGGTAATTACCCTAAAATTTCTGGCAAATTACTTAAAAGGATAATCGAAGGGGTAAAAGCTAGTAGAATGATTGGTAAAGATATCAAAGAAGCGTGTGGTTAGATTGCTTTCCTGGTTGTTTTGGAGCAGCAAGTTGGCAAGGTTTAACCTTGACATTTTGATTTCCACCATGGGTTCATCGGTCACGAATAATTTGTTCACCTTCGTTCACAAATTTTCTCGACCCCAGCTCATCAGTTTTTTCTTCTGAAAAAACATGATTCCGCTTTTCGATTCCCGACATCATTTCCCCAGACGCGCACCAAAAACCACCCGTTAAGGGTGGTTTTATGATGGCGTTGGAGATGGCGGGAATCGAACCCGCGTGCATGGAGGATTAGGTTGGGTGTCTACGAGCGTAGTCTGCTTTGGACGCCAGATTGCCAGGCGTCTCTCAATCGATAGTGTCGAGAGCGGACGAAACCATTATCGATCCAGTCTCATTATTTCGGCGCGCGATTGAGACAAATCGCGGCCTATTCCGGAAATTATTACACCCGTGGCTCCGTAACAGAATTCAGAAGCTCGGACGCCAGCTTAGGCTAAAGCGTAAGCTGGAGCGAAGTTGACCGCGAAGGCCTCCTTCACCTTAGAGAATAAGTTGGCACTTATTCAAGTACTAAAAGTTTAACGAGATTTTAGTAAACTCGGCGCGCGACCTTCACCCGATCGTTCCATGTCTATGCCGATCATCCCCGTAAATAGCTATTAGCTTTTAGGTACTAGCTTCTAGCTTTTCAGGATTCATTTTTCAATGTCCTCCGAATATCTCGATCAACTTCGCGTTGCTTAATGTGTTCGCGTTTATCATGACCCTTACGGCCACGCGCCACCCCAAGTGAGAGCTTGATTGACCGGCCTTTACTATACAGTTTGAGAGGAATAATTGTCAAGCCTTTCTTGGCTTCAATATTAGCCAGTTCAGCAATCTCTTTTTTGGTGAGAAGCAAGCGACGGAGACGAATTGGGTCATAATCTTCAGCAATGTTGGCCGGTTGATAGGCAGTAATAGTTGCTCCGGATAAAAAAGCTTCACCGCCACGCACAATAACATAAGCGCCGGCGAGACTCGCTAGACCGGCTTTAATCGCCTTCACCTCGTGACCCAAGAGTTCGAGACCAGCATCTAAGGTCTCCATAATCTCGTGCCGGAAGTGGGCTTGGCGATTTTCGACGAAGGTTGGCATAATTCATTCTATCTTGTATAATCATTCGGTTCAACTTATCTTAATCTATGCCCAAGAAACGACAAAAAACTAATGGGGGGAAAGGGGAACGGCCCGAGATCTGGAAGCAGTTCAGTCGGCAAATTGTCGGCTCCTTGCTCATTCTTTTCGTCGTCCTCGGTTTCTACACCGTGGTGATGGACGAGCGTCAAAATATTCCCAACATCTCACTCTCCGAGCTGGCTCAAGACATTATGTCGGGGAAGGTGACGGCGATTACAGTGGCGGGCGACGGGCTCGAGATTACCTATCAGTCAAAGGAAATTAAAAAATCACAAAAAGAAGTTGAAGCCTCGTTGACGCAAACTCTCACCGGGTACGGCGTGACCCCAGCCATCTTAGGTCGGGTGGCGGTGACGGTGGAGTCGCCGAGCGGTTTCGGTTTTTGGCTGATCAATCTTTTGCCGATCCTTCTGCCGGTGCTCTTCGTCGTCTTTCTCTTCTGGCTGATCTCACGTCAAGTGCGCGGGGCGAGTATGCAAGCCTTCTCCTTCGGCCAGTCGCGCGCGCGGATCATTGATCCGGCGAATACCAAACAGCGCATCACTTTCAAAGATGTGGCGGGTGTCCGTGAGGCCAAGGAAGAGTTACTCGAGATTGTTGACTTCCTGAAGAGTCCGAAAAAGTTTCTCGACATTGGTGCCAAAATTCCGAAAGGCGTTTTACTGATGGGTCCACCAGGGACCGGTAAAACTTTACTGGCTCGCGCCGTCGCCGGTGAAGCGGAAGTGCCCTTCTTCCACCTCTCGGGTTCGGAGTTTGTCGAAATGTTTGTCGGTGTCGGGGCTTCACGCGTCCGCGATCTCTTCAAGCTCGCCAAGAAGGCGGCGCCGGCCATCATCTTCATCGACGAGATTGACGCCATCGGTCGGCACCGCGGTTCGGGGTTGGGTGGTGGCAATGATGAGCGTGAGCAGACCCTTAATCAGATTCTCGTCGAGTTAGATGGCTTCGAACCAACCGAGAAACTGATTGTGATGGCCGCCACCAATCGCCCCGACGTTCTTGATCCGGCGCTCCTCCGACCCGGGCGCTTCGATCGACGCGTGACGCTTGATAAACCAGATCTCCGCGACCGAGAAGAGATTCTCCAGATTTACGCCCGGCAAAAACCTTTTGCCGAAGATGTGAACCTCCGGACCATCGCCGAGCGCACCCCCGGTTTCTCTGGCGCTGATCTCGCCAACATTATGAATGAAGGGGCGATTCTCGCGGCGCGAGAGAATCGGCAGAGTATCAGTCAATATGATCTCATCCGTTCGGTCGAGAAGGTGATGCTCGGGCCCGAACGTCGGAGTCACATCTTGTCGGATAAAGAAAAAAGAATTACCGCTTACCATGAGATGGGTCACGCTCTCATCGCCTCGGTCTTCCCGCACTCTGATCCAGTGCACAAGGTTTCGATTATCTCGCGCGGTCACGCCGGTGGCTATACCCTCAAGCTTCCCTTCGAAGATCGCAAACTTGAATCGCGCAAAGAATTCCTCGATGACATCGCCGTCTCCATGGCCGGCTATGCCGCCGAGATGCTTGTCTTCGGTGATATCACGACCGGCGCCTCGAGCGACATTGCGATGGCGACGGCTATGGCGCGGAGCATGGTGACGAAGTATGGGATGAGCGATAAGCTTGGGCCGATCGCCTTCGACGGCGCGACTCAAAGGCTCTGGAGTGGCTACGGCACGGTCTCGGAGAAGTATTCGTCGGAAGAAGTCTCGGCCGCGATCGATCGCGAAGTCTCACTCATCATTAGTGAAGCTCTCAAGCGGGCGGAAGTGACACTCAAAGAGCGCCGACCGGCGCTCGACGGCCTCTCCGAAGAATTGATCAAAGTCGAGACGCTCGAGCGTGAGGACTTCGAGAAGCTCCTCATCCTTCATGGTATAAAACCCAAAGTGAAGGAGGAGAAGGTCGCTAATCCAGTTCTTTAAGAACCGGCCCGTAACTCAATGGTAGAGTATCCGTCTTATACACGGATTGTTGTAGGTTCGAGTCCTACCGGGCCGACCACTTAGTTATCCCCAATTTTCGGTTGCCTATTTACTTTTTAATATCAATATGCTATAGTGGAGGCGGTAGTCGAATTAACAGCTAAGAATATGGCTACTTTAGCTAATATCTAACATATTTATGCAATTTCTTAC
>CAZZED010000083.1:0-6576 GCA_964653115.1 uncultured Candidatus Saccharibacteria bacterium
AGAGCATGAAGACAAGTGAGACCACACCGATCCCACCGCCGATTAATTCGGTGTGAGAAATAGATTCTTGATAAAAAAGAATGCCAATAATAATCGCGAGCATCGCGGAGGCGACGGAGAAGATCATCGCGCCGCGGGTGAGGCCGGAACCATCCTTAAGCGCGAAGAGCCAGAAGCTATTCGCCACGATGTAAGCACCGATGGAAAGAAGCCAGAACCACGACCGCCCGAGCGACCACTCTTTAGCGAGAATGTCGGCCAAGGCTTCGAAGAGAATTAAAAAAATGAGTGGAATGAGCCAAGGCATTTTTGAAAAATTACTTTTTATCGGAAATAATAATTCCTAAATCTAGGCATATTTTCTTAGCTAAAAAATTATCAATTTCTGTGTGTCTCGGCACGGAAGAAGTTTGATTAGTTTCTGAATTACAAAAGACACTATGCCTGGCCCCTTCCCGAACCAACGCACAACCGTTGGCAACTAAGTGGCGAATTAAATCTCGCCGCTTCATATTCTGGATCAGCGAAAGGAAAGGGCTTCTTTAATAAACTTTCCTTTCAGACCACCGCGGACGAGAGAACGGTTCGTCTCAAACACCAACCTCGCCGCATCGCGTAAATTCTCTTTAACTTCTTTGATCGTCCGGCCTTGAGTATTAATTCCAGGGATTTCTTCTACCCAGCCGAGATACCAGCGACCATGTTTCTTATAAACAGCAGTGAAGTTTCTCATGCGATAATTATACTATATACCGCACTTCTTCTTCAAGCGTAATGCCGAATTTATTTTTGACTAATTTCTTAAGTTTCGTCGCGAGGGTAATGACATCACGATAAGTGCCATGACCATCGTTCACCAGCAAATTACCGTGGAAGTCGGCGACGTATATTCCGCCTATTCGCATCCCCTTCGCCCCCACTGATTCCAGCAGATAACCGGCCGGAAGTTTGCTATCTCTGATTTTATTTAGATCAATTAGTTTTAAAGATTTTTTAGAAATTTCTTTTACCAACACGTTCTTGAAGAAGCTTCCTGGGCAACGCAAGCTGGGATTATATTTCTGCAATCTGATTTTAATAATCTCGCGAGATTTCTTTTCCAGCTCTTTCTTGTCCCCTTTCTTTAATTTAAATTCGGCTCGCAAGATAAGCCAGTTCTTCTTTTTTGAGTCTTTGAAAATACTATTGCGATAACTAAACTGGCATTGTTTTTTAGATAGCCACCGAATTCCAGACGCCGTGCGTCCCTTTGGACGCACGGCGTCCAAAGGTCGTGAATCGAAAATTTGCACCCGAGTTAAGCAATCCGAAATCGATTGCCCATAGGCGCCGGCATTCCCCACAATCGCACCCCCCACCGTGCCTGGTATGCCACTTAACGTCTCAATCCCAGCTAGACCATTTGAGATTGCTTCGGTAATTAAATTCTCGAGTGGTAAATTAGCTGGGCATCTCAAGATTAAACCCCTACCCCTCCCAACCCTCCCCCTAGGGGAGGGCCAGGGTGGGGTGAACCGAATAATTAAACTAGAGATCACCTTGTCGCTAAACACCACATTACTCCCCCCGGCGATGAGCTCGTAAGGAGTTTTAGACCGCTGAGCTTCTTCGACCACACTCAATAATTCTTCAGCTGTTTGAACTTCAACAAACTTTTTAGCGATCCCACCAATACCGAAAGTGGTATACGGTCTGAGCGAGATATTCTGCTTAAACATTTAGTAGTAAACCTGAAGAATGACCCAGACAATCATGGTGATAATCAAAGCACTGATAAAAATAACTTCTTTGAATTTGTCCATTAGTTTAATTATACACCAGCGAGTGAGGAAAAAGATTTACTGCGAGAGGACCCGGAAGTAGTAGCTGGTGCTCGGCGAAAGTCCGGTTACACTGACAACATGCTCGATCACCTTGGTGTCGACGTCGGCCGTCGCGGTGGAAGAAGCGTAACCGAAGTTCGGTGCCGTTTGACCAGAGATCGAAGGATGCGAAGTAGTGTCATAAATGACTCGACTGGTTGCCCCGCGATTCGTGGTCCAACGAACGATCGCACTATTGTAAGTGAGGTCGGTGACACGGATATTGCTAATCGTGAGCGGATCGAGAGTCGTGCTACTGGTTGCAACGCCCATCGGGCCGTAGTGAGTCACAGGGCTTGAGCTGTTGCCCGCGTTATCCTTGGCAATCAAGTGCAACCACCACGTGCCATTGCCCAAAGTCTGAGTTAATGAGGTACTGGTAGTTTCGATTGTCGCATCGGGAGCAGTAATAGGATTGTGATCAACAATGTAAGAATAGCCGGCTAAACCGGAATTAGTTTGACCCGAAACCGTCGGATCGGTTGAAGGCGTCCAAGAGATCGTTAAGGCGCCAGAAGTAGAAGTGGCATTCGCATTAATCGTTGAACTCACGATGGTCGGTTGGGTTGGAGCCGTGGTGTCGGCGTCTGGTCCGGGTGGTGTGACCGGTGAAGTGATGGTGAGAGAAACGCTATTCACCGTTCGGTGGCCAGCGAAATCAGTGACCACGAGTGAGGCGGTTTTCGCCCCGGCACTGGTGTAAGTTTTTTCATAAGTTTGACCAATGGCCGTCGTGCCGTCACCGAAGTCCCAAGTGTAAGCGTAAGGCGGTTCACCACCAGTCACTGATGTCGAAAAAGTGATCGCCACCCCAGTTTGGAATGTTTTATTATCTTCTGGCGAGGTGATCAAAGCCATGAGATTAGCGATGGGTGAAGCAACGGTAACGCTGATGGAAGCTTCATCGGTGTGTCCGGCGAAATCAGTAATCTTGAGGGTCACAGTCTTCGCTCCGATTGAAGTGAAGGTCTTGCTGTAACTCTGACCGAAGGCAGTGGTACCATCACCGAAGTCCCACGTGTAAGCATAGGGTGGTTCGCCACCGCTCGACGCGGCGGTGAAGGTGGTTGCCACGTTCGGTTGAATCGTCGAATTATTATCAGGCGAAGAAATCGTGGCCGAGAGGGCCGCGGCGGTGACAGAAGCTTCAATCACTGGCTCAACAACAATCACGTCCTCAGCCCGCACAATTGGGGCGAAAGAAAAACTAGTAATCAAAATAACGGCTAAAAGATTGGTGATGTAACGCATATCTAAACAGCTACCATAGCCTTGGATTTTTGGCAATAAGAAACCCCCGGCTGTTTCCAGACGGGGGTTGATTTGAATTCGGCGAGAATGGCAGTTATTCGACCGTGATGGAGGCCCAAACATTGGCCTCCTGTTCACCACTCACAACCTTGCAGTTGATCGTCCCTGAACCAGGGCTGTTGATCCGAAAAGAAAACTCGAAGTGACCAACGGTTGAATCATTGACCACCACGAATTGCCCATCGGGTCGCAAACAACGCAAACTCCACACAGAGTCTCCACCAGTTGTGCTGACTTCGTATTCAATCAATTCCCCCTGGTCAAAAACTGTCTGGCCATCAACTGATCTGATGGTAGCCGTGAGCAACTCCGGTTCGTCGTCGATATTATCGTTGCCGTTGTCGTTCGGTTCATCAGGCAAGTCAACCACTTCAACGCCCGTGATCGTCCCACCGGCCGTGATGTCGCCGGGAGCATTGATATTCCCGTTATCGATCGTTACTCCATCAACCGTGATACTACCGGCATCGATGTGATCAACAGTGAGCACTCCGCCCACCACGACATCATCCACCGCGATCACATCGCGGTAAATCACAATCGGGTCATTCCGACAAGCGCCAAAAACGAGCACTACCGCAAACAACCAAATCTTACGCATGACTCAATCCTCCATTCAAGGTACAGTTTGTTTACCTATCCACCAGCTCACAGGCTAGGGTACTTTTCAACCCTTATTACTAGTCTAATTTATTTAAGAAGTCAACTCCTGATCTTCGTCATTGCCCTTATGCCGATTCCGGCGACGCTCTCTAATCAATTCAAAAGTAAGATAAATAATTATGCAAAGTAAAACGAGAATCCACCACCAATCGGGAATTTGTTTGAAAAAGTTGAAGAGGCCGAGCGCCGCCAACATCAAGCGACCAGTACTCGTCGCCGCACCAATCTCTAAGAAAATTGGGGTTGTGCTCGGAGTACTGGTGGCGGGCAAGCCTTCGATTGAGGCTGGTGGTGGCACCGGCAATTGTGATCGCAGATCGAGGTTGTTGGCTGGATCGCGTTCACAATAGAGATTATTGATCGCCAGAGTGGTCGTGATGTAGACATAACCGGTGGCATAATCAACTCCCCACGGTTTCAAGATATCCTTCGCATAGCGCAGTTGGAAAATCTTGACGGCCTCGAAGGTGGACTCATCGTAGAATCCATCAACCGGTACATCCAACCCCTGGAAGTCGCGGAGGAAAACTTGGAGCTTCCGGACTTCGTTGGGATCATTGACGGCACCGAAACGGATGAATTTAAGGAGATAGGGTTGACAAGCGCCAACAATCACTGGCGTTGACGTGGCGACGGTCGCAACCAGTCGTCGAGAACCACTGCCGCCACCGCCACCCCCTCCACCACCGTTATTACTTGGCGGTGGGGTATTGGGCTCGGCTGGCGTAGCGAATGTCCCTTCTCCCGATGGACCAGTTTCATCAACGACCGGTGAGGCTAGGGTCCGGAAAATCTCTTCCGTAACACTAACCAGCTGATCCACCCTTGGTCCCGGAGCCGCCGGGGTGGTGAAGGTTCCTTCGCCGGGAGTTGGCGTAACTGGAGTCTCCGCTACCGTCCCCGTAAATTCACCACTAATTACCAGCCCGTTGCCACCCTCAATCTGGATTGTCTCGGCGCGCACAGGAATAGCTCGGACCATATAAATGAGCCCGAGACTAAGCGCTATAACGACGAAAATCCTTCGATTGAGAGCTAAAGATAACATTGACCGCTTTTCACAAAAGGCTGATAAAATGAGGCCTAACGTAAAGAGCGAATCAATGAAAGAACTATGGGTCCGCCGAGGCGGGAACTATCCCCACATCTAGCAAATCAAAGGGAAGAGGTCAATGTCCTATGTCCTATATGTCCTATAATTGATCACAGGTTTGCCGGATTGACGCGAATAATTTTGTCATCGCCAGCGGTCGGCACGCCACGACCCTCGCGATTGCTGGTCGTTAAATAAAGCATCTGATCCGGCCCAACGCGCACCGTCCGCAAGCGGCCAAATTGCTCTCCCAAATGTACCTTGAACTCGCTAATCTGCTCGCCGTCCAACACCGCTTCATACAGAGCTTTCCCTCGCAGACCACCGAAAAACAGTCGGCCGTTAAGATAGGCGGCGCTCGCCGGCGCCCAAGTGGTGGTGCCGGAATTGAGGATCGGGGTCTCTAATCCAACTTGCTGGGTCGCCCCTTGAATGAGCGGCCAACCATAATTAGCCCCAGCGCGAATTAAATTAATTTCATCAAGCGCCGATTGCCCGTGCTCGGTGCTCCAGAGTCGACCGGCATTATCCCAAGCCAAACCTTGGGGATTGCGATGACCATAAGAATAGACGGCGGTGCCAAAGGGATTGCCTTTTGGAATTGATCCGTCATCATGTAAACGCAGAATCTTGCCAGCGAGAGAATTTAAATTTTGAGCCAACTCTGAAACCAGCGCGTCGCCAGTCGTGATATAGAGCAAACCGTCCGGGCCAAACTCGAGCCGACCGCCGTCATGAAAGATCGCCCCAGGAATATCTCTGATAATAATTGTTTTATCAGTCAAATTATTTTCCACTAAACGATACCGGACAACTTGATTTTTTATTTGTCCATCACTACCCATGACCGTCAGATAAAGATAAAGCCATTGATTAGTCGCAAAGTTAGGGTGTAACGCCAGACCCAAGAGGCCCCCCTCTCCTCCTTGGTGGATGTCTTCAATCTTAATTTCTACTCGTTGGCCATTGGTCCCGGTGGACAAACGCCATAAGTGACCTGATCTTTCGGTCACCAGCAAATCCCCACCTGGTAAAAACGCCAGATCCCAAGGAACTTCCAAGTTTTCAGCAATTATAGTAAAAATCGGAGTCCAAGGGGGAGAGAGTGGCGTAAGTGGAACAACCGGCACGACGGTTAAGACTTCAATCTTTGGTCCCGAAACACGTTTGATTCTTATTTTAGCCCAAAGTTCTTGGTTGGGGGCTAAAAAAATTAGGCTAAAGATGAACAGGAAACAGAAAAATTTCTTTAATCGCATGATCATAAACCTACCACTAATCAGGCAACGAGTCAAAGATTTTTCGACGGATGATTACGGCTCCGCCTCGACTTCACTCGGAACAAGTGGTTCTGGGATCGGAATTACTTCTGGGGTCGGCGCTTCCACTTCGGGTTGAAGCTCAGATTCTGGTTCGGGAGTTGGAATAATTTCTGGTGTCGTGGTGGCTGGTGGCTCCGGTTCGGGCGTCGGGGTGGTAGTTGTCGTCGCAATTGATTCTGACGGTGGCGGAGGTGGGGCAATTGGTGGCAGAACAACTGAATTACTTCCTCGCGAGAGTTCGAGGAGCGAACGAATATTGTCTTTGGTTAAACACTGGTCAGCTACACAAATTTTCTCCTTGGCTCGGAAAGTATTGACAAGAATT
>CAZZED010000084.1:0-2135 GCA_964653115.1 uncultured Candidatus Saccharibacteria bacterium
TGCTCCAGAAGCTTCAACAATCTCTCGGGCGCTAGGTTCACCAAGCATACCAAAGTGAGTCCTTGCCAGTGGCATTAATAGTGGATAAATGTTTGGTGTTGTATGTCTTCAGGATTTATCGTGAGACTAGCAACTTGCGTCAATTGGAAAAAGAGTATGTTCTTGGGAAAACCAGAGATTATGCGTTACAATTAAGCCAGATTTGATCTCCGACTTCAAACAATTCGCGATTTATATCGTGAAGTTGCTAAAATAGATAGAGTCTGCTAGCATTTACAGCTACCTCTGAATATGACCCGATCACTTAAGAAAGGACCATACATTGATGCCAAATTGCTCAAGAAGTTGAGTGGCAAGAAGCCGACCACGGCGGGGGTGATTAAGACGTGGGCGCGAGCCAGTCAGATTAGTCCCGAGATGGTTGGCTTCACCTTCGGCGTTCACAACGGCAAGGACCATATTGAAGTCTTGGTGAGTGAAGAGATGGTCGGGCATCGCTTGGGTGAATTCTCACCGACGCGCAAGTTCGTCCGCCACGGCGGTAAGATGCAGAAGGAGCTGGAGCAGAAGAAGAAGGAGGCCGAGATCACGGCGGCCAAGACAGCGACCGTCGCTCCCGCTACTGTCGCCAAGCCAGCCGGTGATAAGAAATAATTATGCGCGCCTCATTGACCAATTATCATCAAGCCCCCCGCAAGGTTCGACTCATCGTTGACCTGGTGCGCGGGAAGAAGGTGGAGGAGGCGATGACCAATCTCCAATTCATGCCCAAGCAGGCTTCTTTACCAATCAAGAACTTAATCCAATCGGCCGTCGCCAACGCCCTCAATCAGGACGCTAAGGTTAAGCGCGAGGATCTCTTTATCAAGACGATTGCGGTGGGGAAAGGGATGGTCTTCAAACGCTTCCGCCCCGGCGCCCACGGTCGGGCCTTTCCCATCAAGCGCAAAACCAGCCACGTCCTCGTTGAACTCGGAGCGCAAAGTGAAAAGCGAAAAACTTAAAACATTAATATGAGTCACAGCGTTCATCCATATTCCCACCGACTGGTAACGATCAGAGATTGGCGCTCTCGCTGGTTCGGCGTACGCGGTCAATATCAACAGTATCTCAAGGCGGATATCTCCGTCCGAGAATACCTTGTGAAGCGTTTGCGTGGGCTCTATGTTGATCGCGTCGAGATTGAGCGTGGTGGCACAGTTTACCGCATCATTGTGAAGACGGCTCGTCCGGGGCTCATCATTGGTCGTAATGGTGAAGGAGCAGTTAAATTGAAGAACGACCTACTCAATCTTCTTCAGCGAATCAAGTCACCGGTGCCGAAGGATTTCAAACTGGATATTGAAGAAGTGAAGCACCCTGAGACTCACGCTGCGCTTGCGGCCCAGGTGATTGCCGAAGGGCTCGAGAAGCGTCTCCCCTTCAAGCGGGTGGTCAAGCAAGTGGTGGAGAAAGCCATGGCGAGCAAACTCGTCTTGGGGATCAAGGTGACAGTCGGCGGTCGTTTGGGTGGGGCTGATATTGCTCGAACCGAGACAATTAAGAAAGGTCGCTTACCCCTCCAGACGCTTCGGGCCGACATTGACTTCGCCAAGGAGAAAGCGTACCTTACTTACGGCGTCATCGGGATCAAGGTTTGGATTTATCGAGGGGACATCTTCTCTAGCGCCACCACCCCGGTCACTAAATAAATTATCATGCTCTTCCCTAAGAAAGTAAAATTCCGCAAGTGGCACACGATGAGACGGAACCCTAAACGACTCAAGCTGGAGACGCGTGGTCTGGCTGTCGTCTTCGGTTCCCATGGTCTCAAGGCCGAGACGGCCGCGCGCGTGAAGTCAAATCAGATTGAATCGGCCCGCAAGGTTATTGCCCGGGAGATGAAGAAGTCTGGAAAATTCTGGATTCGGATTTTCCCGGATATGCCTTTCACGGCCAAGCCGGCCGAAGTGGGCATGGGTAAGGGTAAGGGTGACCCGCAAGGGTATGAATTCCAGGTTTGGCCCGGTCGAGTCCTTTTCGAAGTTGACGGTTTAGAGGAAGAGGTGGCTCGGGATGTCCTGCGCAAAGCCGGATCGAAGTTGCCCCTGAAGACCGTCGTCGTCAGTCGAGACTAATTATTTTTTTATGAAAAC
>CAZZED010000085.1:0-1601 GCA_964653115.1 uncultured Candidatus Saccharibacteria bacterium
CTTGCGCCACGTGGGGATGGTGACCAATGACCAAATCTGCACCAGCGTTGATCACCGCGTGCGCTATTTGCTCTTGCTTCTGATTGTGTTTAGTTTTATATTCATCCCCCCAATGAAAAGTAACCACCACGAGATCAGCTAATTCCTTCGCTCGCTCGATATCTGGGATAACTTGTTTTAAATCCATGAAGGCGACGGCTGGTTTCGACGACTCTCCGGTAACGGATTTTGGGATCAGATCGGTGTAAGACAAGAAGGCCACTTTTGTCCCCTTCACTTCGCGGACGAGTGGCTGATGAGCCGTCGCGTAATCCCGACCGGCGCCGATATAACCAATCCCCGCCTGGTCGAGAAGTTGGAAGGTATCACCCAGCGCTTCGCGCCCGTAATCCCAGATATGATTATTGGCGAGCGACAAGACGTCGAAGCCGGCCGAGGTGAGACCTGCGACGGCCCGCGGATCCGCGCGGAAGGAGTAGATGCTCCCCACCTTCACCCCGTGACTACCGATTGGGCCCTCGAGATTCCCGACGAGCAGATCTGCTTCTTGTAAAGTTTTATTTATTTCCAAAAACGGATAAGTCCAATCATTTTTCTCTGACATAATTCTGCCGATCCCTCGCGAGAGCATCACATCACCAACGAAGAGAAGAGTGCTCTCGGGTTCAAGCTTAGTCCCCCATAGACCGGCCACATAACCGGTGAGCAGGAGTAGGGTTAAGCCGAACTTCATTGGACTTATAAACTAACTAAGATACTTACGATTAAGTGAGAGGGCGAAGTAACCAATGCCGATAAGGACAAAGCCGGAGACGACGAGGAGGATCGGCCAACCGACGGAGTCGCCAAAATATTCATTGGTGATATAGATGAAGTGCGCGATAAGGAAGAGGGTGCTGACAAGCAAGACCGCCCGACTACGGACAACATAGACGGCGAGGTAAAGTCCGCCAATCGCTAAGACGAAAAAGAAGAGCTCCCAAAAACCCTGAACTTCAATCACTCGATTAAAGGCGGCCCCGAAGAAGGCGAGGCTCCCCAAGAAGTTAAGCACTCCCACCAAAGGCTTATTCCAACTAGCCCGAGAAGCGTAGCCGAGAAGCAGATAGCTCAAGCCGACGATCATCGTGAGATAGGGGTAGATATCGGCGTGCTCCCAAGCCGGACCAGAGACGATCGACTCGACGAGAAGATAGAAGAAGGTCGTGCCATTAGCGAGGGCAAAGAAGGTCAAGACCACATTGCGATGGTAGAGATTGAGAAGAAGATAGAAGAGGAAGAGAATCCCGAAGACGATTGTAAAGGGCCAAAGCGAACCGGTGTAGGTTCCGAGTTCATTCATCGTGACGAGCGCTCCCCCCGGGATGAGAAATCCGGCAATACCATGGAAAACTTCACCCAAGTGACTCTCTGCCTTCGTCTTGAAGAGGGCTGATCCAATTCCAGCCAAGATTAGGCCGAGCCCTAAGGTGATGATGATTCTCCCGCCCGAGCCAAGACCCCACCAAACTTGAGCGACGAAGAAGATGATGCCGAGAGTCGCGATTAACCCACCGAGAAGATAGAGGAGTTTGGTGATGGAGAACCACGAACTCTTCTTC
>CAZZED010000086.1:0-7279 GCA_964653115.1 uncultured Candidatus Saccharibacteria bacterium
AGAAGTCACTACCTTACAACCCCCACCAATGCTCCGCATTGGAATTTCCAATTTTCAATTATCAATTTTCATTGAGACTTGAGAATTGCGACTTGAAAATTCCAGTGCGAAGCACTGTGAGTTTGGGCTTCTCCGTTTTCGCTCGCCGCTACTTACGGAATACAGATTTGTTTCTTTTCCTCCGGGTACTGAGATGTTTCACTTCCCCGGGTGTGCTCCCCGCACCATACGGTGCAGGGTGTCCCGCTTTTAGCGGGACGGGTTTCCCCATTCGGAAATCTCCGGATCAACGGCTGCTCGGCGCCTCCCCGAAGCTTATCGTAGCTACGCCACGTCCTTCATCGCCTCTTGGAATCAAGGAATCCACCATCTGCTCTCGATCTCCCATCGGGAAATCAAGGAATCACTTCTTGCTCGTGTGATTTTTATTTTATTGTTCCTGTATATTAAATTGTCAAAAAACTGTCATTCTGCAACAAAAACCGCCCCGTAGGGGCGGAAGTGAGATAAAGGTAAACCAACGGGCTATCTCCTCCGCCTTTGTGATTGGTTATTTATGGTCATACCGATAACGGGTAGTATATACCCCTCCCAAACCCCGTCAAGGGGATAAGGTTTTATGCCATACAAGATTTTATTATCCCACACTCTAAAAATAAAGCTAGGATAAATAATAAAATAATCGCCACAAAAATATACAGAATGATATGTTCATTTTTATTTTTGGACCGCAAATACTTTTGAATTAAATAACCAATCAAGCCAAAAAATAACCCATTGAGTAAAATGCCTATAGGAAAAAGAATGGGAAGACCACTTGCTCCCAAATTTCTCAAAAAGAAAAAAGCTGGAGTAAAGAAAGGTGCTAAAATTTCTCCCGTGCGAGCGGCTAAACCTGTCGCCGCCATAATCACACCTAGTAATCCAAAAAAGAACCCTGCAATAAAACCTAGATAATTTTTCATAAAATATTTTGAAAATTAATTTTTAATGCTGACCGACAACACGGGCTTCGAGCTGGGCGACGCGCGGTTCGACATCGGTTTTGATTATTTGGAGGTCGGATTTTACTACGACCATATCGTCTTTTAGCACTACAATATCTTCTTTAATTATCTTCACACCATCTTTCAAAATTACGATATCTCCTTTTACTACTTTCATATCATCTTTCAAGGTTCCTACATCAACCGCCAGATTTCCAATCATTTCGGTATGTGATTTTTGGGTATTTTTTACTTCGGTCATATCTTTTTTGAGTCCAGTTATATCTTTCTTCAAATCAAAATATTGTTCACCAATCGCCTTGACATTATGCGCAAAATGCTCTTTTAACGCCCCCATGTGACGCTTGATATCCTCATTATAGGGTTTGAGGATTGCTTTGACATCTATATTATTAAGTTTTTTTTCTTTAGTTTTAATCATAACTCTATTTTACCCTACCCATTCCAATCACGCAAAATACACGCTTGGAAGTCCGATTTCCAAGTTACTTGGTAAATTTTTGCGTAAACGTAGAATAAACCAGCCCTCAAGAGCAGAGACTAGATTTTGGCGACACTCTTCTAGCGTTCGTCCAACCGCCCAAACACCGCGGAGTTCTTTGATTTCGGCGTAAAAGCGCTTCCCGTCATCAATCATTTCATACCGCGCCTTTCCCAAATGAGACTCAAAATAATCTTGAAGCATGGTTTTATACTAGCACGAGAAAACCCTCCGATTCAAGGAGGGTTTTCTAAAACCTAACAGCTAAAAACTAGTAGCTATTGATTATTATGATGACTCTTTACATCCTCGCGGATTCGCTCGAGGTAGCGAGACGCCGCGTCTTTACCACCCAAGCCGAAGGCGAGACCGAAGGCGAGGGCAATGGCCATGATCATGTATTGAATCACGGCGCTAGCCAGACCACCCATCGGACCCTCTTGGCTAAGAATTCCCAGTTGGCCGATGACCGCAAAGATCGCCAGGATCCAGATCGCCCACTTAGTGAAGGCCCCGAAGATCCCGACGGAATTCACTCCGGCCGCCTTAGCTGAACCCATCACAATGCGAGCCAAGACATCGGCAAACTTCGCCGCCAGAATCAAGATCAAGCTGGCGATGATCAAGTTCGGCAAGAAGGACAAGATCTTGTCAGTCAAAAATTGATTGACCTGGTCAAGATGCAACACATTGAAGGACGCCACCAAGAAGGCCACGATTACAAACCACTTGACGAGGCCACCGACGAAGGCACCAGCATCAAGCTTGAAACCAGCCTTTTCTAAAATATCTTCGGCCCCAATATTCTTGAGCGCCTTGTCGACTTGGAGTGACTTAATCACCTTAGCCACCCATTGACCGAGGATGATTCCCACCACCCAACCGAGGATGAAGATGATTATCGCCACCAGAAGATTCGGGATGAATTTGATTACCCCAGCCCAAAGATCTTGGAAAGAACCTCGAAGGAAATCATTCCAAGTATTCAATAAAGAAGTATCTGTCATAATGTTAAACAATAAATAATAACCTGCTACTAATACTCTTCATCTTAACACGATTTCCCTCACTTTTATAGCTAGTGTGGATAACCCGCCTACGCTGCGCTTCGGCGAGGCTAGGCCTAGATCCCTAATTTGTTGATGATCTTCTCGTGCGGATAATCGAGCAAATCACGGATAAACTTATCGTAGGCACCCAGCCGATAGAGAAAATCTTCCGTTTCGAAAACGGAATAATTCAATTCTCGGCCGATTTCCGCTTCCATCGACTTAATCGCTCGATCAATTGCGCCACGCTTCAACCGATCGCCGACTAAGACTAAGTCGGCTCGACTATCGTTGTCTTGGATGAAGATGCCGGCGAGAAGCAGGAGCTTGACCTTGCCGGCGGCACTGAAGCGATCAGTGAGTTCCAGTTTCCGTGCCACCAATTCTGTCTTTAAGAGACCATTTAGGTGGCTGAGATAAGGGAAAGCCGGGTTCAATTGCCAGCCCCCGGGGGAGCTTTTATCCTTCTTTTTAGACGCGAGGAAGCCCATCGAGTGGAGAAGATTAAGCTCATGGCGCGCGGAAATAGGGGTGATTTTGCATCGCCGAGCGACTTCTTTACTCTCGATGACGGAATCGGGATTAAGGATAAAGAGCTTCATTACCTTCACCTTATCCCCACTGCCAAACAGTTTGTCTAAGATTTCCATATCTCGCCTATTATAGCGCGATTTCTTATTTCAACTCCACCTTGCCACCAGCCTCTTCAATCTTCTTCTTGAGCGCGTCGGCTTCGTCCTTCTTAAGACCTTCCTTAAGGGTCGAGGGAGCGGCGTCGACGAGATCCTTGGCTTCCTTGAGGCCTAACCCGAGAACTTCCTTAACGATCTTAATTACGGCAATTTTCGTCGCGCCAGCTTCCTTGAGCAGGGCGGTGTAAGAATCCTTCTCTTCCGCCACGACAGCACCAGCTGCGGCTGGAGCGGCGACCGCTTGCGCCGAGACGCCGAACTTCACTTCAAACGCTTTCACTAATTCATTAAGTTCCAAGACCGTCAGCTTCTCAATTTTCTCAATAATATCTTTGAATTTGTCTTCCATAATTATGATTTAGTTTTACTAATCTGATCCAACGCCACGACTAAGCGTTGAATTGGCGAATTGAATAAATTGGCTAATTGAGCGTAAAGAGTCTCCCGAGGTGGAATCGCCGCGATACTCATCATCGCCGCGGCGTCGGTGAAGGCGCCCTGGAAGACGCCACCCAAAATCTTAATCCCCTCCTTTACCTTTTTCTGAAACTCGTGAATTCCTTTGGCCGGCGAAATTGGATCACCATCCTTCAGGTTGAGATAAGCTAGCGCCACCTCACCATCAAGGATTGGCCAGTCGCCGGAGATTGCTCGACCAGACGACTCGAACGCTTTCCGAATCAAGGTTTTTTTCGCCACCCGATAACCCACTCCCTCGGCTTTCAGTTGTCGCCTAAGCTCGGTCGTATTGGCGACGGACAAGCCGTGGAAGTTGACGAAGACCACCGTCTCCGACGATTTCACCTTCTGCTCTAATTCCTCAATGATTTCTGCTTTCTTCTGTTTGCTAATTGGCATAAAATGACAAAAAAATAACGACTAAAAGCCGTGAGTTTCGACCTAAACAGGGCTTATTCCGTCGCGGCGGAGCCTGTCGTCTTCGGGCTTCAAGTAACATCCTAGCCGAAAGCTAATTATTTGTCAAAGAAATTAATCAAGTAGACGCCAGCCAAGCCGACTACAATAATCGCGACAAAGCCGGCAAACATTCTCCAAAAAGTTTTATCGAAATAGCGTCGCCACATAATTTTAGTTCACTGGGAAAACCAGCGCTTAATTCTGGTGAATAAACCCGGGGCCTTCGGCACGGGAATCGTGGCCACGGCGGCCACTGGTGGTGGGGTGGTGGGCGTTGAAACTATTTCGGGCGTGGTGGTTGGTCTTGGAACTGGAACGAGGGTCGGCGTGATTGTTTTAATTTTTGTTTTTGTTTTGAGCATCGCCAGTTTACCCGAAAGTTCCACCACTGATTGATTTAAAGCTTCAAGCGATTGACTGCTCAAAGCAACCGTCTGATCAGGAAAAAACAAGGTAATCGAACTACTCGGGTTAGGGGAGAAGCCCAAGAGCACGGCTGGCACAATCAACCTTTTCCCCGTGGCAATGATTGTGTCGGGAGGAAAAACAAAAGACCTTCCGCCTTGAGCAATTTGCCAACCACCGAGATTTAATTCCCGGGTTGATTTATTTACAATCTCTACTCGATCAGCCGAGACTTGGCCTAGGGTGGGAGTCTGGTCAACGACTGAAACGGTAGTTCGCGTGACCGCTTCTACTTGGTCACGACCAAGGGCATTAACTACCACGTTGTATTCACCGGGGAAGAGGTAGGTGTGACTAACCTTATCTCCCACCGCGCTCCCGCCGTCGCCGAAAGACCATTGATATCGCACCGACCCGGCAGTTGCTCCCGTTGATTCAATTTGAAAAATCACCGGACTATGAATACTGGCGAGACGAGACCGACCGGCACCAATCTTGAACGGCTCTGATGGTGCCGTCTGACTGATTGGCGTCGGACTCGCATGGGCCGAGGACGCACTATCGCCACTTGAGTCACTTGAATTAGAATTGTTTTGGGTGGTAGTAGTGGTCGTCGTGTCATTATCATCATTTTCATTACCATCACCCGAACTTCCCGCTCCGACGGTGATCGTTTGAGTCGCTGACCAAGACTGCTGGCTAACTCGGGTAGTCAAGGTGGCGGTGATGGTGTAAGTGCCGGCCGTAGTATCGCGATAATAGAACGTCCGATTAGCCCAGTTACTATTCCAAGTTGGGCGCACAGGTTCCCCTGATTCATTAACAAATTCACCACTAGCCGAAGAAGAGTTGAGGGTTAAATCCGATGTCTCGCCTGGGGCTTCACCACTTGAAACGGTTAATTTGTCGGAGATCGCGCCCGGCGCAACCGTCTGAGGGTTGGTGGAAAAAACCAGTTGACTAACCGCCGCATGAGCTGGAGTGTAAAACGCAAAGCTAAAAGCTAAAAACAATAGTGGCCAGTTCAAGATTTTAAATTTTGAGTTGTTATTTTGCATTTTACGTTTTAAGTTTTACACTTTTAATTTTAATAACTTTTTTCCGCCACAATTTTGCCGAACTGGTCATAAAGCGTAATTTGTTCACGATTCTCGGCCCAGAGTTCCCACGTCTGATGGAGATAAACGCGCCATTCATTGCCATAAAAATCGGGGTCTTGCTCATGCCACTTCACACAGGCGTTGTAATTAAAATGCTCTTCTAAGAACGCTCGACAATAACTTGGCAACCCCGAGACACCGTCAATGAATTCGTAACCATCACTATCGCGTTCAACTTTTGGCGTGTGGCAAGAATTCAGTCGCAAGACAAAATCATAACACTCTTTATCCAGATTCCTAACACCAGGATCTTTCGCCGGGTTAGGACAGGAATAATCAAGCGCCGGTGTGAACTGATAATCGGGTAGGGCACCCAGATAACCGGTACACTTGTTAGTCAAAAAATTAGCCTTAATATCCGAGTTTGGCATATTCCCAGTTGTTAAAACTAAACGCCCGCCAGGAGCGAGTGTGATAGGCACGGTAGCTGAATTGGCTGAACCGCCGATAATAAATAACCGAGTGGCTTGAGGAATCGAGGTAAATCGATTTTTACCATTAGCGAGGCCCCAACCAGTCACTGTGATCGGCTTCTGATTATTGTACCCCGCCTCTAGCGCAATGTATTCTTGATTCGGTTGAATTTCGTAAGGCCCATTGCCAGTATCAATACTCACTTGACCATACCACTGAGAGCGTCCGGCGATGGGGACAGTGTCTGGTCCACTGTTTTGGTAATAATTAACATCAGTTGCTTCTTCACTTTCACCACTCGTACCACGATCGGCGCGCCTAGACTCGTCGAGGCTAGCACGATAGATCTCGCCTGTACCGATCGGCGCGGGCGGTTGGATAAACGGTCCGGCCCACGCCTCGGGGCGATTGGGGCCACCGGTCGCAAACCAAATAATCCCGAGCGCCGTGATAATCGCGATGAACCACCAAAGATCACTCGTAGCACTACCCTGATTCATCAATGATTCCAATCGCAACCTTGGTGGCATTGGCTAATTTTATTAGATTAACTCCCCTACTGCAAGCTACCAAGTTAACCAAGGGCGTGGCTTATCCGAGGGTGAAGATCTTTTTTGCCATGATCGGGAATAATAATTCTGATACCGCGGCGGTAAAAAATCATGTGCGAACCTTTCTGCCTTGAAAAAACAAAACCGGCCTGCTCGATTAATTTAATCAGGCCGGCCGCTTTGTAAACAGGCAACTTTGGAGACATAAATTAGGCTGGCAATAGAACAGGGATACTGGTTAAGGAGACTTGATCGTAAAACACCGCTTGTCTAAGCTCTTTTCTTGCTTGCAGATCTTCTAAATAAAGAGAGATGGCCTCTTTAATATTAGTCACAGTCTCTTCGTAAGTGTCGCCTTGGGTGTGGCAACCGGCAAGATCAAGACACTTGGCAAAATAGCCCTGAGAATCTTTTTCTATTAGAACCGAAAATAGGTGACTTTTCATACCCTTATCCTACCACACCACCAATCAAGCAAGCAAACCCCCCACTTGGAAGTCGGACTTCCAAGTGGGGGGGAGGGAGAAAGAGAAAAGGAAAGGTGGAGGGGGGAAAATTTTGACACGCAAAAATCCCCCAACCTTACGGAAGGGGGATTTTTG
>CAZZED010000087.1:0-1723 GCA_964653115.1 uncultured Candidatus Saccharibacteria bacterium
GTCGCGAATTGGAAGATGAATCCCGACACCCCGCGCGAAGCGCGGGCCTTAATCGCGGCGACCCGCACTACGGTAAGGTCGCTCAAGCAGACGAAGGTCATTCTTTGTCCGCCAGCGCTTTATCTACCCCTCTTTAAACCAGCTCCAAAGATCGAATTGGGGAGTCAGGACATCTCAACTCAACTTCGCGGAGCCCATACGGGTTCGATTGGGGCGCCAATGATCAAGTATTCTGGTGCCACTTATACCATTATCGGTCACTCCGAACGTCGCCACCCTTCTCTGGGTCATGGCGACACCGATGAGATTGTGAATCAGAAAATTAAAATTGCCTTGAGCCAAGGGCTGCAAGTCATTCTCTGTGTCGGCGAACGCGTCCGCGATGAACATGGTGCGTATCTGACCGAGCTTCGGACCTCGCTCGAGAAGTCGATTGGCCGTCTACCTCGCACCGCGGCGGCGAAGATTATGATTGCCTACGAACCAGTCTGGGCGATTGGAGTTGACGCTTCAGAAACCGACACTCCGGCGGGGTTTCTCGAGCAATCAATTTTTATCCGCAAAGTTTTAAGTCATTGGTGTGGGCGAGTAGAGGCGATGAAGCTCCCGATCCTCTACGGCGGTTCGGTTAATCCTAAGAATGCATCGGGCTTCATCGTCGAAGGGCAAGCCGACGGACTCTTGGTGGGGCGGGAATCGCTCGCGGTTGACCATTGGCGTGAAATCATGAAGATCGTTGATCATGCTTGATTTCAAAATGTCTCTCCCGATCATCACTGATTTGCCCGTCGCGTCATTGCGCGGGAAGAAGGTTCTCTTGCGTCTTGATCTCAATGTGCCAATTGAAGAGGGAAGGGTGACTGATGATTTCCGAATCGCGAGTAGCTTGCCAATGATGAAGTATCTTCGCGAGGCTGGAGCCCGAGTGACTATCGTGAGCCACTTGGGACGGAAGCCGGAGGAGACCTTGCAACCGGTGGTGCCCTTACTCGAGCAATCTTTTCCAGTTACCTTTTGTCCGCAATTAGTAGCGTTAAAAACGATGACGGCAAACCAGAAAGACGGTGACGTTATATTGTTGGAGAACATTCGCCGGGAAGCAGGAGAAGAAACGAATGATGATGCTCTGGCTCGAGAACTGACTGACGGTTTCGATCTTTATATCAATGACGCTTTCGCCTCGTCGCATCGCGCTCACGCCTCTATTGTAGGAGTGACGAAGCACTTGCCCAGTTACGCTGGACTGCAATTCGCCAAAGAGATCGTCAATCTGACGAAAGCCTTTGAACCACCCCACCCCTGCCTCATTATCTTGGGTGGCGCAAAATTTGAAACCAAATTGCCATTGCTGGAGCGCTTCATTTCAATTGCTGACAAAATTGTCATCTACGGCGCGCTCGCGCACGCTTTTTTCAAAGAACTCGGTTACGAACTTGGTGAATCATTAGTTGATAAGGATACCTCAATCGTCCGACCCTTCCTTAACCACCCGAAAATTATTTTGCCGGCCGATGTCCGGGTCCGAAATGGCGATCGCGTTTTCATCAAGACTCCCGACACTCTCATCGCGACCGACAACATTCTCGACGTTGGACTGGTCTCGATCGAAAAACTCTTGCCCGTTATCAATCAGGCCGAATTTGTGCTCTGGAATGGACCCCTCGGCAACTTCGAGCACGGTTTCCGAGGTTCGACCGACGCGGTGGCCAAGTTTATCGCCGCG
>CAZZED010000088.1:0-1946 GCA_964653115.1 uncultured Candidatus Saccharibacteria bacterium
GCGCCGTCTCCACCTTGCCGAGAATAGCGACGCGGTCGAAATCAACCTTGAGCAATTGATCGAGGTCGAACTTAACCGCCTTCTTGCGAATCGCGTCCTTCACCAAATCAGAATTATCGCGAATGAATTTAATATCAAGCATGATCTATAGGATAACACGAAAACTTTTCCACCTCTACTTCCACCAGCCCAAAAAGTTGACAGAAAAATCATAATATGTTTATAATTCAGATGGAGTATGTCGTGGCGTCACGACTACGATCAGGGTTGATCTTTGGGAGCTACAAATGGCCAAGGGAAAAAAGCCGCGGATATGCATCCAATTTTGTCGGCATTGTCGGTCTTCTTCGTGTTTCGATGATGGTTTTGTCTTCCACCGCGTTAAGGGTAAAGTATACCGGGTAAAAGTTGATGGGAGATACGAACTTGAAATTCCAAATAAATTCGCAAAAGAACTAAGGGGAATAATCCTTGCTTTGGGGCGACAGGTATCTATTACTCTCAAAGAGGTTGGTCAGTGTGAGGCCTGTCAAAACGAAATTCAACAGGCCGGAGGTTTTGATACGCATGTCGATCTCATTCCAAGACAGAGACCTCCCATGGAAGACCCTGATGCCAACGGAAGTATGAGTAACGCCATTCGAGCCATGGAGGGAGACTGATCCGTTTTTCAGAGACGTTGGCTGAAACGTAGTAAGCCAACGAATAGGTGCTTGTCGGGCTCCACCCGACCAGCACCTTTTTTTATCTAAAATTCAATCCTCATATTACAAATAACCCACGATCGTTTCTTATTTAGAATATTAGAATTATTCCAAGCCGAATTCTTGTCTCAACCAACGGTCGTTCTCCACTTCATCAGCGGTGATGTAAAGTACTTCACGACCAATCTTAAAATGAGCTTTGAGCAAAACGAGGATCTCCCGGCATTCATAAGGATGCACCCAGACACTCCGTTGTAATGGTAAGAAACCTAAATTTTTTAACCAATCACGCAAATCATCGCGGACTCCCCGTTTCCATTCCTTGATATCGAAGATTATCAACCGATACTTACCATCCCAACGACGAGGTTTAGAGATCGATCGATGTTTCAGATTGTAAAGTTTTAATTCTTTTTTCCCCTTACTTGTCAGACGGATTATTGTTTGACCATTTGAATTTTTACTCAACATTATTAATCCAGAATTAGCCATTTTCTTTACCACTGATTTCATATAATGAAATTTGGCTGACTTTTGAGCTGGGGTCTTGATAACATACCGCAGAAGTTGGACGGCATTAGGGGCAACGGCGGCTAAAGTTAAAACTCCAGCAATCCCAATTGTTGCCAAAATCGCTTGTTTAACTTTTGTCATCCTTTCAGTGGTCATTTCTTATGTAAATATCATATCATAAATAAGATACGACCGTGGTCTTATTTAGAATAAGTTAATCAGCAAAATGTTTATGCTACAATTTATAAGATGGGAAATCAAAATGAAATCCGAAAATTGTTGCCGGAAGAGTTTCCGGAGTCGGTGCGGGAGATGGCGGACCCACCGAAAGAGCTTTATCTCGAGGGCACGCTTCCCGACCCGGATGAATTTATTTACCTGACCGTCGTCGGCTCGCGGAAGCTCACGCGCTACGGGCAAGATGCTTGTGAAGCACTGGTTCAAGGTCTCACTGGTCAGCCGGTCGTCATTATCTCGGGGTTAGCGATCGGCACGGACACCATTGCTCACAAGGCCGCGCTCGCGGCGGGACTCCAGACCATCGGCATCCCCGGTTCGGGCCTCGATCGCTCGGTGCTTCACCCTTCTTCCAACACGCGCTTGGCTGATCAGATTGTGGAGCAAGGCGGAGCGCTCCTCTCCGAACTTCCCCCCACGGCGCCGGCGGGTATTCACACCTTCCCCCGCCGTAACCGAATTATGGCCGGACTCGCCAAGGCGATTCTCATT
>CAZZED010000089.1:0-4764 GCA_964653115.1 uncultured Candidatus Saccharibacteria bacterium
TCAAAATCAACACTCCAACCAAGGGACTTCTTTCCTCCGTAAAAAAGATTTGACGCATCAATAAAAGCATAGGTGCGCATGTATGACCAATATTATATCCCCAAAATACCTTTTTCCAAAAAACTCACTCCCGCCCGCTCGTGTTACCGGTCTTAATTGAGGTGTAGGGGAGATTGACAGGAACAATAAAATCTGCTAGTATCTAAATTAGACCGAAAACAACGGGTTTTCGGATGTGTAAATACTTACCCCCTTGAAAAACTAAGGAAGGTAACGAAAATGAGAGTTATTCTTTTTGTCTACATCCATGAAGAACGGATTGACGGGAAAGATTTCTGGAGTGACGCTTGTTGGGGAAAAGCGATCGATGTCCCATTCGTCTCTGTTGATATGGATATCCATCTCAAGATCGGCGATCAGAGGATGATGGCGGAGATTACAGAAATTCACTTCTTCCATGAGTCCGGCATCACTGTCCTCTCCTCCAATCTTCCAGAGAGCACGGGGTGTAATACCCATGACACCAACATGTACGCAGATGCCTTCCGTGGAGACATCACATGGGAACAGGTCGGCGAGTATTATAAAGGGGATACTCCGACTGCGAGTGGAACCTACGACGAGGGGTTTTTGCGACGATTGTTGAAATAGTGAGGTTGGTCAAGGTTAAACCTTGACATGAGGATGGGCGAGTAAACACAAGGGCGATCCACCGTGGGTCGCCTTTTTTCTTTTGTCTCTTTCCATTTATGTTGTCGGGAAGCGTCGCTTCCCAGCATCTTATTGAATTATGAGTGATTTTTTGATAGGCTAGACAAATGAAGAAGACTTCAAAAATTTATGAGTTTCCAGTGGTAGTAGAAAGGGATGAAAAAAACTATTATTTCGGCTATGTGCCGGCATTTCAAGGCTGTTACACCCAAGGTAGAACCTTGGCCGAGACTTTAGAAAATCTCAAGGAGGTCATCGCTCTCCATATCGAAGATCGAATCGCCACTGGCGAATTGATTCCCCGACGCAAGCCGGTGAGTCTAAGCTCACTTGAAGTGACGGTTTAATTTTGTTGGCATATGCCTCGACTGCCTAAGGCCAGAGAAATAATTCAAATCGCCCACAAACTCGGATTCGTTTTTATCAGACAAAAGGGTAGTCATGCTATCTATCGTCACGATGATGGAACAAGAATCACTGTACCAATCCATGGTAGTAAGGAGATAAGCCCGGCCGTTTTCCACCGGATACTTGGGGACCTAAAAATGACTTCTCGAGAATTCTGGAAGTTTTAAAACCAGTCACCCGCTCGTCTTGCCTTGCCCGTCTTGATAACACCACACCAAGGGCTTTCCTTGGAAAAATCAAAGTGTGGTGTAATTTTTAGCTTCTCGATTTTGATTGAGGTATAATTGAGAGCACGATGACGCGACATGTTTTCTTCGCTGGCTTCGCGCTTACCCTAAGCGCCGCGCTCGCTTATTATGTCAACTCCTCTTTCTTAGAAAGTCTGGTGGGTAAAAATCGGTTGGGTTTAATTTACGCGCTCGGTGCCACGCTCGCGATCTTATTTATTTTTCTCGTTCCCAGACTGGGACGACGATACGGACTACTCAAACCGATTCGCTGGTTCGGCTTAATTTTTTTCGCTGGCATCATCACTCTCGCCGTGAGTCAGACGAAACTGATTCAACTTCTGGCTTTCGTCATCACCTATGCTTCGGTCGTTTGTCTCGGCCTTTGGCTCGATCTTTATTTGGAAACAATTTCCGCCGACAAAAAAACCGGTCGAATTCGGGGCGGATATTTGACGGCCGTCAATGCCGCGGTGCTCATCTCGCCTTTGATCAGTGGCAATCTTTTGAACCAAACTACCGATTACGGAATTATTTACCTTCTCTCGGCTCTCGTCGCCTTGCCCTTTCTCTATCAAATCTTTTTCCGTTTAACCGACCAACGGCTACCACCATTGGTCATCAGTCTCAATCAAAAGCTTCATGACCGAAATTTGCGGAAAATTTTAGCACTCGATTTTCTTCTCAACTTATTTTACTTTTTCATGGTCATTTATCTCCCACTTCATCTCATTGAAACGCTTGGCTTCTCGTGGGGAAACATCGGCTTTATTTTTACCATTATGCTCCTCCCCTTCGTCTTGATCGAGTATCCGCTTGGTTGGTTGGCGGATCTTAAATTTGGGGAAAAGGAAATTCTGACGGCCGGTCTTATCATCACCGCCCTGTTCACTTTGCTAATCCCTTTTCTTACGACCACTAGCCTTACTGTCTGGGCAATGATCCTTTTCGGCACCCGCGTCGGGGCCAGTGCCGTCGAGGCAATGAAGGAGACTTATTTATTTAAGAAGGTGAGTGCGAGTGACGTGAGTGTCATCAGTCTCTCGCGCTTCATGGTCCCCATGGCTTATCTCGTCGGGTCACTCGTCGCCGTTCTCTTCTTAAAAACTTTGGCTTTTCCGATCACTTATCTCTTCATCTTAATCAGCGTCTTTTTTCTTCTCGGACTCTACTTCTCATTGACGCTTAAAGATACTCGTTAAAATTTAATTTACTCCCCCGACTGCGACATCGCCCAGAGAGTGCAGAATTGGCAATCTGGTTTATGACAACCTTGGTCTAAGAATTTGAGTGACATAATCTCGTCGGCCACTTGATGAATAGTTTTAATTAATTCTTCGGTCTCTGCCGTTGTAATCGTCGCCTCCTCCCGCCGATACTTGCCACTCGGCAAGGGTTCGAGGAAATCGAGTCGCCCCGCCACCACTTGATATTTCCCCTCCCCCCAACGATCGAGCAAGATCTTATAGAAAATAAGTTGCCGGCGATAATCTTCGTCCTTCGGTCGTGGTCGACCGGTTTTATAATCCACGACGCGCACGTGGCTACCTTCAAGTAATTCTATTTTATCAATTTGACCAGTGAGCCGAAGTGAGTTCAACAAAACGCCTTTGACGGCTAATTCATTCATGAGTGGTGGAATAAACGTTTTTTGATATTGCTTGAAATATCCTGTCAGGGCTTTCGTCCCGCGATCTAAGATTGACTTCTGATCCACTGCTGTGAGTGGCTCCTCGGCCAGATGCGCTTTCAAAGATTTAATTAGTAAATTTTTCCCCGCCGGTTTCCCCTTCACCCGATAAGCTTCGAAGAAGTCGTGGAGCGCGGCATGCATCACCGTGCCGTAGATGAGTCTCTTATCTTTCACCTTGACCAAGCGAAGAAGGTTTTGGAAATAATAACGAATTGGGCACCGCAGGTAATTATTGAGGGCCGTGGGGGAGAGTCCTTGGCGCCGGAAGAGTCGACGCAAGTACTCTCGATGCCGGAGACCCAAGCCCCGCTCCGGGCGGGATGAGAGATCACGGGTCACTGTCTCCATCTCTCTTGCTGGCAAAGTTTCAATTAAATTCTTATCAATCTCCTCCAGGAACTGGCTTGGCAACTGCTTTCGTCCACCTTCTCCTTGACCGGAATAACTAATTGTCACTCCGTGCCGAGCGCGAGTTAGCGCCACGTAGAAGAGTCGACGCTCATCTTCTTCGCTGTCTTCTATGCGGAATGATGGCTCGAGCGACCGCGTGGGGAGGAGGAAGTCGCCAGGTCGCCGACGATGACCGAAGTGGCCATCGTAAGCTTTCACGATGTAGACATAATCCCATTCGAGCCCCTTCGCCCGATGAACCGTTGAGAGATTAATTCCTTCGCCACCAATCGTCACATTCTGACCCAAGCGAGCGCCGTGGGTCTCGAGCGTCGTCAAGTGATCGAGGAATTGCTCGAGTGAATATTTAGGTTCAGCGGTCACCAGCGACTTCAGCTCGTCGAAGAAGGCATGGAGTCGCCCGAGCTTCTCGACCGCTTGGGGATGCTTGAGCAGTGCAGGCAAGAAGCCAGATTCATTGATCACGAGGCCGAAGAGATCGAGCAGGCTTCGGTTGTGGCTCGCCGTCTGCCAGCGCTCGAGTAATTGATAAATTTTATAAACCGGGCCAGTCTTAAGCTTACGGGCAAGCCAATAGAGATTCGTCTTTTTCGTTTGCGCCTCACTATTCAGGCGATAGAGCTCGAGCGGATCGAGGCCAAGGAAGTCAAAATGGAGAATGGTCGCCAGATAACGATCGTCGCCGAAGTGGTGGATAGTTCGCAGAAGGAGAATGAGTTTTTGAATATGCAAATCGCTCAAGACCTCCGAGCTCGCCGTCACTTGGTAGGGTAACTTCGCTCGCTCGAGCGCTTCGATGATCGCCTCGGCGTCACGGTTATCTCGATAGAGCACGGCCAGTTCGCTCGCGTTCGTCCCAGTTTTAATTCTCAATTTTAATTCATTGATTAAAAAGCTAATTTCGTTGTCTGCACTGGAGGCTTCATAAATTCGGATTAACTCTTTCTCCCCCACCGCGCGGTGAGAGGCGCGAGCTTCGAGCTTAACGCGACTCTCCGTGGGGATTAACTGACTCACCAGAATTACACTCCGACTAGCGTCGAGAATGTTTTGGGTCGAGCGATAATTGTCGGTGAGGGTGATCAAGTGCGCCTTCGGATATAGGCGTCGGAAATAATTGAAGTTGTCGAGCGAGGCGCCTTGGAATTGGAAGATCGCCTGCTTGTCGTCGCCCACAATAAATAAATTCGGTGACTCATGGAAGCTCGACAAGAGTTCGAGTAAGCGATTCTGCGATTGATTGGCATCTTGGTGTTCATCGGCCAAGAGATACTGATACTCTTCTTGAATCATTAATTTAAAATCCTCGTCTTC
>CAZZED010000090.1:0-3551 GCA_964653115.1 uncultured Candidatus Saccharibacteria bacterium
CGTTGTTGCCAACGACAACAAACTTGGCCCCTTGATATTCGACGATGTCGCCGGTTTTGGCCTCCGGACTGATGGTTGTCGGGAGCGCTGGATGGCCTCCATAAATCTCCCCTTCCTCGGTTCGCCCAAAGTAGATGTAGGGGATTCCATGAGTGTCCAGCACTCCTTGGCAATCAAGCAGAGGACCATAAAAATTGGAACCATCAGACCCAATCTTTTCCTCGAGCGCCTTCTCTCTGTTCTCGTGGATCAGAACAGACAAGGGGATTGGCCCCTTGATCGCTTCAGCACAAAAACATTCATTGAACTCTTTGAGGAGACGCTTGCCGATGTCGGTGTTGAGATCGACGGTGGCAAGCAGGTGCATGAGCAGTTGATTCTTCGCGCTAAGTTGACAAAGGACGGGCCAATTACGATGCATGACAATCTCCTCGATTGACAAAGAACTTAGCTTGGCAATCCAGAAACTCCGGATTTAGGACCAAACACTGGCTTTAGCCTAGCATACTTTAACTAATTTTGTCAAGCTTTCGTACAGCAGTTTTCTGGATTACTCATCGAAAAGCCAAAAAATGGCTTATTATGGCTATTTTATCCACTCCTCTTTAGGGATGCCAGATTGAGTGATGATGCTTTTAAGAGTTTTAGGATGAATGGAACTAGACCCGTGAAAAGGTAGGCTGACATTTCTCCTTAACTTGTTGTAAGTGCCAATATAAAAATAATGACTGCCTTCCACATGACTTAGCTCAAAATAATGATCAACTAAAAACCTTTTTACATCCGCAAATGTCCAATTATTCAAACCCCTAGGCACGGTCTTAAGCGAACGCTAGTGTGCGCATACCGAAACTGTGAACTTTGATTGGCGAGGAAATAACTTTCCTGGTTTCCAGCTTTTTCCACAAAGATTCGTATTCTACATCAGTGACTTGATTGAGAACATAGGGAGGTAAATTTGCTTTACGAGCGGATTGAAGATAGCCACGGATTGCTTCATCAAGCATAATCATCACTTCACGCGGATCATTACCGTGCTCGACAATATTGAACTCGAGGGCCACACCAAACCAATCATTTCTCTCCTTGAAAATAATGGTTCGAACTGATCCTTTTTGAAGAGTATTTTTATATTTCATAATCTACCGCGCGAGGAAGGGAAGGAGGGCGAGGAAGCGGGCGCGCTTGATCGCTTGAGTGAGTTTGCGTTGATGCGAAGAGCAGACGCCGGTCCGGCGATGATTGCCGATCCGAGCGTGCGGATCAAGGAAGCGACGCAGAGTCTCAATGTCTTTATAATCGACGTTCTTGATATTGTTTTGGCAGAAGTGGCAAAATTTCATAATGGTAAATTGAATATTATAAATTAAAACGGAATATCGGCCGGATTAATTTCTTCATCGGGATATTGAATGGTCTTACCGCTATCCGCTGGGTGCGGTCCCGCGCCACCAGTGTTGACGCTAGTCGGTGCATTATTCGTTCCACCCCCACTACCGCTAGGATAACCAGCCCCACCCGCCTTCGGTCCGAACTGGACCCGCTCGGCGACAATCTCGGAACGATACTTCTTCGTGCCATCGGGCGCATCCCAACTCCGATTTTGAATGCGTCCTTCCACCATCGCCGACTGACCCTTCTTGAGATACTGCGCCACGACTTCAGCCTCTCGGGCGAAAACGACGATGTTGTGGAATTGAGTATCCTCTTGCTTGGCGCCGGTCTTATCCTTCCAGACCCGGTTGGTGGCGAGGCCAAATGAGGCCACCTTCACTCCCGAGGGCAGAGACTTGAGCTCGGGATCGCGAGTGAGGTTGCCGATAATAATTGCCTTGTTGAGATACATATTTATAATTTAGGTCGTGGCAGTGAGAAGGCTGTCGATCTCTCGATCCATCTCCACTTGGCTCATGCTCTCTCCTGCTCCGGGAGTGATGGCCGTGACGCTCTCGGTCGGGCGAGGTTCACGCCGTGGCTCTTCAACTTGGGTTGGCATCTCAACAATGAGGAATCGCAACACCAAGGGTGAAGCACTAAGAGTCTGATCAAGCAAAGAGACTTGCTCGGGAGAAAGAGTGAAGCGAAGTGAAGTGAAGTAAGCTTCCTTGAAGCGGAGATTTTTATTATCAACCGTCTTCCTGATTGAATACGCGAGTGAAATAAGTTTCGGTTCTCCCCCATCAATAATCTCCCCGCCAAGCTTGGTGACGGTACCACGAATTAAAGTCTCGACGGTCTCGGCAATCGCCGTCGGGGCGATAATCGGCACCAAGAGATAGCCGAGCTCATAGCGTCGCGGTTCGCGCGCGTCGAGAGCTTCGGCTTCATTCACCACCACTAATTCCTCAACCAGTTTCTTTTTCATTCCCCGCATCCTAGCAGAAGGATTAAGAAAGAGCAAGGCCGAAGAATCGCTGGCTATTGGCAAGGGTAGCTTGAGCTACTTGGTCAACCGTTAGACCCTTAATCTTAGCTAGACTCTCAATTATCGCCGGTAAATAGGCTGGCTCATTGCGCTTCCCGCGATAGGGAGCCGGCGCCACGAAGGGGCAGTCCGTCTCAATCATAATTCTGTCTAGGGGTGTATTCTTTACCACCTCGTCGTAGTCGTGAGTAAAGGTCAGAACACTAGTAAAAGATAGCGTGAAATTTAGATCTAAAAATTTCTTAGCGGTCGGCCAATCGCCGACAAAGAAGTGGACGTTGCCGAACAGCTTCTGGCTCCCAGCTTCTAGCTTTTGATTTAAAATCTGTAAAAGATCTTCGTAGGCGTCTTGTGTGCCAAGCGATGGACGACAATGGATCATAAGGGGCTTGCCTACCTTGAACGCCAGTTCGATTTGTTTGATGAAAATCTCTTTCTGCTTATTTTTTTCTTTGAGTTGTTCTTTTTCACTTTGCGTTCCTGCCTCGCCGGCAGGCGGGTTGAATTTTGAGTAATCCAGCCCACACTCCCCGATCGCTACCACCCGCCCATGGCGGGCAAGCTTTTCGAGTTCAGTTAGAATTTTTTCTTCTTCGGCCGACGCGGGTAGATCAGTGGGATGAATGCCGACCGTTGCCCACATGTCTTCATTATTTTCGGCCAGAGTCACGGCCCCTCGGGAAGTCTCAAGGTCTGTGCCAACATTAATCATCCCAATCCCCGCCGCCCGCGCCCGCTCAATCACCGCTTCTCTGTCGACATCAAATTGCGGGAAATTAACATGGGCATGAATGTCGATGAGTTTTAACACCATAATTTATTTCCTCGGGAAGAGGGGTGGGGTGGGAGATTTGTTTTCTTTAATTAAGAGTTTAATTTTCTCGGCGGTCTGGGGGAGGAAGGGTTCAAGACAGACGGCGAGGTCAGCGAGGCCTTGGACAAGCTTGGCAATTATCTGACGCGCTTGGTCGGGATCCGTCTTAATCAAGTTAAACGGCTTGGTTTCTTGAATATAAGCATCCTGCAAACTAATATGCTTCCAGATCTCGTCCAGCGCTCGACTGAATTCAAATTGAGCGAGATGTTTCCCAATCAAATAATCCGAAGGGGAACCCTTGACGTTGCC
>CAZZED010000091.1:0-3325 GCA_964653115.1 uncultured Candidatus Saccharibacteria bacterium
ATATCGTCGCCGAGCTCGTCGCCGTAGTGAGCCGTTAACCACTTCACCACCGCCTTCACTTCTTGCTCGGAGATGAAGGCCGACTGGAGACGAAGCGGTTTCGACATATCTCCAGCGAGATAGAGCATGTCTCCAGCCCCGAGGAGCTTCTCGGCGCCGGCCATATCGATGATCGTGCGCGAATCAAGTTGGGAGGCGACTTGGAGGGCGATCCGCGACGGGATATTAGCTTTAATGAGACCAGTGATGACCTCGACCGATGGTCGCTGGGTGGAGAGACTGAGATGAATGCCAACGGCGCGCGACATCTGGGCGAGACGAACGATCGCCGCCTCAAGCTCGCGCGGGTAAGTGGCCATGATGTCGGCCAGTTCGTCGATGATGATGACGATGTAAGGCATGGCTTCAGGTACAACACCGGGTGTTGTGACATTCTGGTGATAAGAGAGAATGTCGCGGACGTGATGTTTCTCCAGCTCGGCGTAACGGTGTTCCATTTCCTTGATCGCCCACTTGAGGGCAATGATGGCTCGCTTGGGATCGGTGATGACAGGGGTCAAGAGGTGAGGCGTTTTATTATAGATCGTGAGTTCGACGCGCTTCGGGTCAATCATAATGAAGCGAAGGGTTTCGGGTGAATTGCGATAGAGGAGAGAAGTGATGAAGGTGTGAATGACCACCGACTTGCCCGAACCCGTGGCCCCAGCGATGAGGAAGTGCGGGGCCTTGGCTAGATTAGCGAAGTGGGCCGGACCCGAGATTCCCCGACCGAGCGAGACGAAGAGAGGATGAGGCGACTCAGCGAAGTCTCGCGCCCCGAGGAGCGAGGCGAGGCCAACAGTTGACTTCACGGTGTTAGGGATTTCAATCCCGACTAGCGATCGGCCAGGGATCGGCGCTTCAATCCGAATCGGGTGGGCGGCGAGCGCCAGCGACAGATCATTATGCAAGGCCACGATCTTCGAGAGCTTCACGCCTTCGGCGGGCTTCAGGGCGTAGCGGGTGATTGAGGGACCAATCGAAACTTCATCCATCTCCACGATGATGCCGAAGGTCTGGAGCGTGCGCTTGATTGTGGCGGTGTGAGCCTTGATATCACCAGCCCCCGGCTTACCACTGTCGCGCTCAAGGAGTGAGAGAGGCGGTGGCTCGAAAGTGCTGTTACTTCGCTTGACCAATTTACCAATCAAGCTACCGAAGATGCCGGTCTCGTCATCGTCGCCGTTTTTAGTTGACAAGGTCTGGCTTGGCAAGGTCGAACCTTGCGAGACACTCGATGTTGGGGTTTCTCTAACATCGAGTGTCGGGAGGGGAATCTCACCGAGGGTTTGAATTTTCTTCTTCCCCGGCCACCAGGCGCCCACCGGTCGGCCGAAGAGAGACCAAGCTAGAGTGAAAGTGGTGTCAAAGACAATTAGTGCCGCAATCACGATTACCGCCGAGAGAAAAATGACACTAGTATAAAAGTCAAAAAGTTTGAGTAAGGGGAAGGCGAGCCAATAGCCGACGAAGCCTCCAGTTTTATCACCGAATAAAATACTGATTAAGCCGAGGCAACCTAAGAATAGAATTAGCCCACCAATCAACCGATTACTTATTATGTTAGGTCGGACTGGTCGGAGGAAGGAGATCCCGAGAAGGATTAAACAGAGGGGGAAGAGGAAGTAGCCGTAGCCAAAGATAGACATCCCAATCCGGTAGACCCCTCGCCCCGCCCCGCCAGCAATACCAGCGCTGGAGAGCAAGAAGAAGATCGCCAAGACCAGAGCAATAATGGCCAAGACGCCCTGCTTGGTCTCATCTTTTAGGTCCAGTTTTTTCTTCTTCGGTTCCAATGGCTTTTTCACCTAGAGATTATAACACAACAGAAGCTAGACATTTAGTTTGTCCTATATATAATCAGAGACATGATGGTGCCGGATGTAAAAGACAAGATAAAGGACAAAACGGACAAGCTAACGGCCGCAGTTTATCTCGTCACCAACTTCCTTGATGACCTAGACCAAATGAAGTGGAAACTAAGGACCAAAGCTCTAGATCTAAAGGCCAATTTTGCAAAATCAACACTCGGTGTTAAGGACACCCAAACACCGAGTGTTCAGATTTTGCCAATCGAGATAATAATGTCCCAGATCGAAGAGATCAGCTCACTCATAGACATTGCTGTCCTTGATCGTCGAGCCTCGCTGATGAACTTCTCGATCTTGCGCGATGGCTATAATGGGTTGAAAACTGAACTTCAGAATTATCTGGCCGGAGATTGGTATAAAGAGGCGCTTGTGCCTAATCAAGTTGATCCCCCTAAAATCACTCATAGTTTTAGCCCTAAAATCCCTAAAATTACTTTAAATACTGATCGACGGGAGAAAATCCTTACTTTCATTAAGCAAAATGGTGACGCTTCGATTAGAGATATTGCCAAATTCATCCCTGGAGTCAGTAGTAAGACCGTTCAGAGAGAGCTGGTTGATCTGGTTCAGGCTGGGCAACTTAAGAAGACAGGGGAACGGCGCTGGAGTCGGTACAACGTAAGTTAAACACCGAGTGTTGACTTCGTTGACCCTTTAAGCTAGACTTATCCACACTAAGTATTTTGCAGGTCGGGTATTGTCTGTACTATACTTAGCTGGTCTAAGGCTCTGGCTTTAGAAATTATTAGAAGATTATTTATTAGATAATTTATTAGTAAAATCGATTCATTATGAGTATTAAGAAATTTGTTTTCGGTTTAGCGATGGTCGCGGTTTTGTTCGGAGTGTCTTTCACTTCGGTCAGCGCCCAGACCGCCGCTGAACTTACTGCGCAGTTCAATCTTCTGCTAAATCAGTACAACGCGCTTCTGGCGAGTACTGGTGGCGCACCGGTGACTTCCGCTGGTTCTTTTTTGAGAAACTTAAATCTCAAGAGCACGGGCGCTGATGTGACCGCTTTGCAGAATATCCTTATTGACGGTGGTTACTTGGATATCACCGCTCCCACCGGTTACTTCGGCGCTAAGACCAAGGCCGCGGTAATCAAGTGGCAGATTGCCAATGACATTACCCCAGCTTCGGGTACGGTTGGTCCAATTAGCCGTGCCGCCCTCAATTCGATGGGTGGTAGCATGACGAATCTTCCTCCAGCGACTGGTAATTACCCCGCTGGTTGCTCAAGCTCTAATGGCTTCAGTTCAACCACTGGTATGCCTTGCACTGGTTCAACGATGACTTACCCAGCTGGTTGCACGAGCGCCACTGGATTTAGCGTCACAACCGGTATGAGTTGTGCGGGTGGGACGACAAATCAGGGTGGTGCCACTGAAGGTTCCATCACGGCTGATCTATCC
>CAZZED010000092.1:0-5104 GCA_964653115.1 uncultured Candidatus Saccharibacteria bacterium
AAGGGTCTTATTTAATCGCATTGCTTTTATTATAACTCATGACCGCCAAGCTGAAGTTCCCCGACCAGGTGGTGCCACTATCGAGCGCCCAAGCCACCCCACGCCACTCCAGGCGATACGGCAAATTCTCTAACAAGGAGAGTAGGTGGCTCAAATTAGCGAAGGGCCCGGTGGCCTGAAAAGAAATTTCTAGGCTGGGAATCTTGCTGGCTCCAAGTCTTGGTTCATCAAGCTTGAGCTCAACCCCGGTCTTCTTCGCTAACCCCTCAAGTTGTTCAATGAAAGAGATCAGGGCTTGGCTCTCGAGGAAGGCCCCCGCCACTAGCGCTCGTGATTCAACCGTCTCGGCTAAAATCTTTTTTATCACCGCAAGATCTTCTTTCCCCCGACTAGTACGGGAGAGTTCAAGATATGAGTTGATGATTTGGTCAGAACCAAACTGAAGTTGTCGACCTAAAAAGATTGCTCCACTTAAACCGACCAGGAGAAGGAGCAGGAGCACAATACTATTTTTATGCACGCGTTTCATTTTTTAAGGGTAGCCGTTAACGTGAAGACCAAATCTCGCTCTTGAATAATACTCTTGATCGGTAAATCCACAGTCAGAAACTTTTTATCTTGGCGAAGAGTTTCTAGATAGGCTAGGAGAACTGCTCGGGTCTGGCTCTTGCCTTCAACCACCACCTGATTGGCAGTCTGGGCGGAGAAGGCTAACCGAGTTAAGCGAATTCCTGGAATTCGAGCGGTTATTAAACTTGCCCAGATTGACGAGACCATTTCTTGACTGGAAGTCGCCGAAAAAATCTTGATCGAATTATTACTTTGCTTAATCATCTCTCGCGCCTCGTCGAGTTCCGCCGAGGCAAACTGCTGACGCACGGTGACGAGCTTCTCCTCCACTTCACCGCGATGAAGCGAGAGAATGTAGGCGAAAGAGGCGAGAATAATTATGGTGATTAAAATTAGACCCAAAGTTAGCAAGCCACCAACGACAAAGAGTCGATGGCGGTATTCCGCTCGAACCGCGCGCCGATCTTCAGTGGAAAGTAAATTAATCATGTGAAGCGAGCGAGGGTACGGAGTGATAAACCAATCGCTGTCGTGTAGCGCAAGGCTTGGTTAAGATTAATCGGCGGAATGTATTCTTCAAACGAAAAAAGATTCTGCCACGGATTACCCAGTCTGACTGGGATATTTAAATTCAAATTAAGATAATCAATTAGCCCAGGCAAAGTGGCTTGCCCCCCACAGATGATCACTTCTTCGACCGCCCGACCAAGACGTCCGGTCTCCTCGCGGTGCGTCTCCCAATAACTCTGATGCTTCATGATCTCATCCCGAAGAACCGAGACAATCGGAAGAATCGCGAAGAAGAGGTCGCGCTTGCCCCGAGAGCTCAAGAGCCCGCGCTCGATCTTCAACTTCTCCGCCACCTCGTGCGAGAGAGTGAGACTCTTTTGAATCGTGGTCGTAATATCTTCACCCCCAATATTCTTGGCCGTAGCGGTGAAGACCACCGACCAACCACTGACGATGAAGAAGCTGGTTCGCGTCTTACCGAAGTCGACCAGCATGAGGATGCGATCTTCCCCCGTTGGCACAACCGCCCTAGCAATCGCTTGCGCCTCGACCTCGAAGGCGACCGGACGGAGCCCAGCGGCGGCGAAGGCGGAGGTGTAAGTACTGACCGTCTTCTTCGGGATAGCCGAGACCACGATCTCATAATTCCCCTCCTCGGTCGGCGGGGGATCGATGATCTCGTGGTCAAAGACGGCCTCGGTGGGCGGGAGGGGAACGTATTCTTCAAGTTGTAACTCCACACTCTCTCTAATCTCCGTTAGCTTCTTGACCGGCAGATTGAGGCGAACGATATAGGCCTCTTCTTCTGGTAGCGAGGCGACCACTTCCCTTAAGTGGTATTCGGCCTTCAGCTCCGCGAGAACTCCGACCAGCGCCTCTTGATTACGCACCGCTCCCGATTCAATGGTGCCGACGGGAATCGTCCGCTCGCCGTAGCGCTCGATCACCACCTTCTCCCCTTTGAGTGAGAGCTTGGTAAACTTAACCGACTGATCGGAGATATCAATTCCCACCGCCGGCATCGCCAGATAACGTGGCGTGGGGAAGAGACGGAGAAAACTGGCTCGACTCATGCCTTAAGTATAGCGCGACGGGCCAAATAAGTCCTGAGGATAATTGCGGCGGCGCGGGCATCGGTGAAGTTGTCTGGACCAATTTCTTGATTGGCTTCGCGGGTAGTCAGCACTTCGTCTTCGAGCGTGATGGGAAGCTTTGTCGCTTCAGCCAGAGCGGTCTGGAAAATTCTAATCTTCTTCATCAGAGGATTCTCTTGTCGCTTGTAGTTGAGTGACCAACCAAGCACAATCTCCCCCACCCTATCACCCCGACAAATGGCGGCAATTTGCTCAATAATTTTCGAATTATTTTTCAATACGATATGCGGGTAAGCGAATTGCCCGTCCTCATCCGAGAGCGCGAGACCGATTCGCTTGGTGCCATAATCTATACCCAGTAGACGCATTGGCCTCATAGTATCACGACCAATTGCCTTTTCAACTCCGACTGGTATGATAATTGAATGGATTCGCTAACCATCGAAAAGCTTCAAGCCTTAGCTAATTCGCACCCCTATCTCCTAGCCCTCGCTCTCGTCTGGATGATGGTCTGGAAGGGTCTCGCCCTCTGGCGGGCGGTGGAGAGACAAGAAAAGGGTTGGTTCATTGTGATGCTTGTCGTGAACACTCTCGGGCTCTTGGAAATAATTTATCTCTTTTTCGTGGCGAAACCAAAAAAGTCGGAGTTGGAAAATTAAGGTGGGGTGGCCGAGTGGTTTAAGGCGACAGTCTTGAAAACTGTTATATCCGAAAGGGTATCGTGAGTTCGAATCTCACCCCCACCGTCTTCGCCAAAATTCTAGTTGTGCTAAACTAGATTTGGATCTGGTCTTCACATTTGGAAACTTTAACTCTTAACTCCGGAAAGGAAGTGGCTCTTGAACATAAAAATAGCTTCGTATGATCTTGATGTGGGAAAGTGTCTATTCCTCCTCTTGATTGTTCCCGGTGGTGCCCTCTTGGGAATCATCTTGCGGAGTAAAGGGATCATTCAATGTACCTGGAAGAGTGACCTCCTCGCCTTAGCGTTGTTTGTGCCGAGTTGCCTCGCCATCACCGCTGGTTATCATCTCTTGTTTTCTCACCCCACTTACAAAGCGACGCTACCGCTACGAATTTTTCACCTCCTGTTCGGCGCGGCGGCATTCCAGGGCCCCGTTTTAGACTGGGCGGAGAAACATCGAGAACATCACAGCTATGTTGATACTGCTCGTGACCCTTATCGGATCTGGGATGGTTGGCGTGGTTTTGTTCATGCCCATATTGGTTGGATGCTTATCAAGCAACCCCCGTTGGACTTTAAACTGGTACCTGATCTCATCAGGGATCCTTTGATTTTATGGCAACGTCGTTTGGATGTCCCGCTCGCCGTGACCATGACCTTCATTTTACCAACACTGCTTGGAATGCTGTGGGGTGAAGCGTCAGGGGCACTGTTCATGGCTGGGTTTCTCAGGCTAGTGATCCAGTGGCACATGACCTTCTCTGTCAACTCGGTCGCCCACCGTTGGGGCACAAAGAAATACTCCAAGAGTACTGCTCGAGGAACTGGCTTCCTAATTGCGCTTGTAACTTTCGGTGCCGGTCAGGATCACGACCGTCACCACGCCACCGGAGTGAAAGATTACCGGACTGGCATCCGTTGGTGGGATTTCGACCCAGCCAAGTGGTTTATTTGGACATGTTCCAAAATTGGTTTGACCTCGAACCTCCGCTTGGTTTCCCTTCCCCTTGATCAGTTAAGTTGACCAAACGAAAATTCGAACCCGCGCCGCGCCAAAACGCGACCGGGTTCTTTTTTTAACCGAATTAGAGTATTATTGTGGTTATGAAAAGAGATAAACATTTGACCTTGCGGTATTTCACCAAGAACTTCGCCATCGTGGTTGGATTGGTTCTGATCTGGCGTGGGATCTGGTACGTGTTGGATAGTTTGGATTTGAAACTTTTCAACGGCAGTCACTTCTGGACGGCCCTGGGTGGTATCATTGTCGGCCTCCTCATCCTCTATATTCCAGACCATGATCTAAAAGAGATTGAGAAGTTGTAGTATAATCAAACCATGATCATCGAGTGGGAGACGTATGAATACGAACCGAAAGAGCGATCAAGCAATTGGTATTGGTTGGTGGGATTTATTTCTCTGGCTCTTATTGTCGGATCAATCATTTCCAAAAATTTCTTGCTCGCCATCTTGATTATCCTCGGGGCTTTCACCTTAATGCTCTACGCTGCCCGTCGCCCGCACGTTATCAAGATCGCTGTCAGCCGGCGCGGGATTCAAATTCACCAGAATCTTTTCCCCTTCCACTCGCTCCACTCCTTCTGGCTTCATGATGATGAGTTTGAACGGAAGATTATTCTTCGTTCCGAGAAGCTCCTCATGCCTCATATTCATATTCCGCTCGCCGAAGAGGTTGATCATGAAGCACTCCGCGTCTTCCTCCTCGACTTCTTGCCCGAAGAACCGCACCGCCCGACCGTGATTGATCTTCTGGCTGAATACCTGTAGATATATAGTTACAGAATAACCGTCCCCGTAGTTCAACGGATAGAATGTGAGCTTGCGGAGCTCATGATCGAGGTTCGATTCCTCGCGGGGACACTAGTTTGTTTCTACTTAGTTTTATTAAGCGATTTGGCGGCTTGAGACTTCTTGCGGGCGGCGGCGGACTTCTTGATGATGCCGAGCTTCCACGACTTATCAATCGCTTGATAGACAGCCGAGAGTTGGGCGGCGGTTTTCTTGGTCTCACCCTTGGCGACCATGTTTTTCAACTCCTTCCACTCTTCACGCACCGCCTTCTTGCGACGCAGATTAACCGCTCGCTTCCGGCGAGATCCCCGCATGGCCTTCTTGGCTGATTTAGTGATCGGCATAATTAGATAAGTTAGATTAGCATGAGAATGAATAAATAAGCAAGATTACTACTTTTTCTTGTAAGCTTTATCGCGACGATCAATGTAAC
>CAZZED010000093.1:0-6186 GCA_964653115.1 uncultured Candidatus Saccharibacteria bacterium
CGGAGAATCGTGTGTTTAGTAAATAAAAATTTTCCCCCGTCGCCCGCCTAAACTCTAATGCCATCGGATCGTCTTTTGGTTTCCCTAAAAGTTCTGACGGCAAGCGACGCTCGGCAAAAAGATCGGAGTAATCGATTGGGATTGAGATCTTTTTAAGTATTTCTTCCGCCGTTTCTTTAGCTCGAGTCATCGTACTGCAAATAATAGTTTCTATTGGCAGTTTGGCACAACGTTTGGCAAGAAAAGCCGCTTGGGATCGGCCTCTTTCTGTGAGTATCGTCGCCGCCGTTTGGCGGATAGGACCCGCATTCCCCTCACTCTCACCATGCCTGACAAAATAAAACTTTTTCATAACATTTCTTTAACCTTCTGCTGGATAGCACTTAGAACCCGATCGGAAATTTCAAATTCCTTATCCGTCTTATAATTATGGCCCCAGAGTTTGTCTTCAAAAATAACACCCATAAATTCTCGCTTGGTTGAATATCGCGGGATGAAATGCCCATGCAAGTGGCGCGTCTCATTACCAAGAAAAGCGTAATTGAACCAGTCGGGATTGAAGACTTGAGACACAGCACGACGAAGATCGTTAAGGATTACAAATAGTTCCTCCTGTTCTTCGGCTGTCACTTCAGTTAGATCGAGGGCTTCCGATCGCTTACACCAGACGATACATCGACCAAGATAATTCTGGTATTCGTGAATCTGGACACTCCAATAATCATAGTCTTTAATCAGAAATTTAGCATACTTATCTTTCATAAAAACTATCTCGTCGAATCCCGTCCCTAAGGCATTGAGAACCCCATATTTAACGATTTTGTTTTTCATATTTATTGATAACTCGATTATAGCAGATTGTGGATAAACTTGTTATTTACTCCCCAATATGCTAAGCTGATCTTGGTGTTTGGAGGGTTCGCCCTCTCACGGCTACATGTAAGCTGTAACCAAGCACCACCAGAGCACCTGCCATTAGGCGGGTTTTTTGGTCTCAGTCTTCTTTTTTCTTTAATTTTCTTCAATTTTTAAAATTTCTAATCTCTTAGTTAATGGGCGATCGTCATTTTTGTAAGATATTTATTTTTAAGTTTACTGAAATCATTAATCTACTCGACAAGCACAGGCAACGAGTTCAGCCAGCGCGTCGCGGTCCTCTAGCACCTCTGCCGGCACGAGCCAATAATTCATCTTGTAAGTCTTGCCGTCCTTCTTAGAGTAAGTGAATTGGGTCGTGCCACCAATGCCCTTGAAATACAGTTCCCCATCAGTAATGATGGCGAAAAATTTCCCATCCTGATAGATCCCATGCCCACCAAACATCCCCCGCGACGTAATCCCCGCGATCCCCGCCATCAAATCCCCCACCACATAATCATGGAATTCTTGATTCTTTTTCATATATATTAACCGGGCTTCATTCTAACATCCCTCTATTCTTCTTGACAAAACATTGTAAATAATATAGGGTCTGACTTGGCAGTTCACTGAAATCACTAGGGTTGGCTAAGAAAGGAGCCAGACAAAATGGCAAGGGAGTCAGTCACTTTCGGTACATTGAGAATACGGGCTAACGAGTACCTCAAGGAAATTGCTTCCGCTCTCGAACGGAGCCAACGTAAAGGAGGCAAACTCGAAGAGGCGCCAAAAAGCTCCTTGGGGTATGCCATGTTTTTAGTTGATGTGGGACTTGCTCTCCCCAATCTTGAACTCGGAGATCGGGAGGCTCTCATCGGAATGATCGGCTGCATCGAACAAGCACTGGTCGTCATCGCGAAAGAACAATTTCGACGCAAGTACGGCGAATGAGCGAGCTCTTCAACCCCCACTGTCCAACACTCGGTGTTGGACACAACCAATCGCGCACCCTCTGCTTCGGCACGGTGCGCTTTTTTTATACTCTGTCGGGAAGCGTTGCTTCCCAGCATGGCTTCATAACTGCCGGCCAGGGACTCGAACCCCAATACTCGCCTCCAGAGGGCGATGTCCTACCATTAGACGAGCCGGCAACACTTTATCAATACCTATTAAAGTACTAGGAAAATCAAGAATTTACAAGCGCCGCCATTAATGATCATCAAGGACTCTCTTTGATATTGGATCATGCCAAAGTTGAATCTTGACCAGTTTTGTGTGGTCACGCTTATTGCAGTCTTTTGCAAAATACTAGCATAGAGTATGGCGATGGAAGTCTGATTTCCATCATTTTTAGCAAAAAAGAAGCCCCGTCGGATGACGAGGCCTTGTCGGACACAATGATTCATTTGACTCTACGACACGGACCCCAGTCGTGGACGTTGCAACCGCTCACTCGTTCGGGGCAATCTGCATGACTTCGCCAGAAGGCCGGGCAACCAGCGTGAGGCGCCAGGGCTTCGCCGAGGAATTCGTCTCGCGACGGGAGGCGGAAGTCGGCGGGCAACTTCTCTGGTAGCACGGCATAGAGAGCTCGATCGTCATCAGTGGTTCTCGGTCGATCTTTAATATCGCGGTGCCGAGCGATGACTTCTTCCAATTGTTTCAACTTCCCCAGCAACTCTTTCGCACCGAGACCAAGAAGATCACTATTCCAGAAGCGAAGAGCCAATGGTTTGCCAGCCGGCCCTTCATCAACTGTCTCCGCTCGACGATTAGTCCAGAAGTCGAGGCACTTCGCCATCATCTCATCGTAGGGCGGTAGACTAATCGGCGTCCAGGTAGATTCCCCGATGCTTGCCCAGACCTTATAGTCATCGAGCCAGCAACGATCATCTCCTTTTTGATTTCGATGATAACGAATCACCTGCCTAATCTTCCGAATCTTCTCCCGAAGTTGTTCTCGATTAAAGACCTTTCCTTGAACCACGGTTAATCTCGTCATCTCACACCTTCCTTTCTCCCCTCATCATACATTTTTCCTCCCCACTTTCAAGAAGTTAAAGTTCTGGTAGAATAGGGATTCCATGTTTATGTTTACCCTCACCTTCGTTGTCGCCTATTGTCTCCTCTATTTGGGGCTCGTTTATCTCTTCCCCCTCTTCTTCACCGGCGCTTGGGGAGAGAATCAGCGAATCAATCCGTGGTCTCTAGTCTTGATCATCATCGTCACCTTCATCACTTTTTCTCTCTTCTTGAGTGTCGATGATTATCCACTCGCCAATCGTCTCCAGCACGCTCTCGGTGGTGGCTTCTTGGGCTTCATGGTCTGCTTTCTCGCTTGGCGCTCTAGCCGTCTCACCATCAACCGCTTCCAATTCTTCCTCTTCAGCTTCCTTATCGTCATCGCCCTCGGCGTCGCTAATGAGATCGTTGAATACGTGCTTCAGAATTATTTCTCTATGCTCATGGCGAGAACAATTAATGACACTTGGCTTGATCTCATCAGCAACATCGTCGGCATTCTCGTCGGGAGTGCTATCTTTGTCCCCTTACTTTCCCGCCGCTTTCAAGAAGGCGCGGAAGAGCGGGTGGGGGTGAAGGGGTGTTGATTTAAATTCGGGGTGGAATTGGGTAGCGAGGAAGAAGGGGTGTTTCACTTTAGGTAATTCGATAATCTCCATCAAGCGACCATTGGGCGAACGACCGGAGAAAACGAGCCCGGCTTCTTCAAGCTTCAAAACGTAATCTGGATTGACCTCATAGCGATGGCGGTGGCGCTCGCTGATTTCCGTCGCGCCATAGGCGAGGGCGGCGAGACTCCCCTTCTTCAAGACCGCCGGGTAAGCGCCGAGGCGCATCGAGCCGCCGTAGTCGGCGGTGGCAAGCTTACTCTTCTGCTCGGGAAGAACGTCGATGACCGGGTGCTTAGTCTCGGGGTTTACCTCGGTCGTGTGCGCATCTTTTAATCCCGTGACATGGCGCGCGAATTCAATCACCGCGAGTTGCATCCCGTAGCAGAGACCAAAGAATGGAATCTTATTCTCTCGAGCAAATTTAATCACCGCCATCTTGCCTTCCACTCCCCGCTCCCCGAAGCCGCCGGGGACAAGGAGGCCATCGTAAATTTTCAATTTTGCCAGTTTCTTTTTAATTCCCCCGCCAGTGGCGGGTCCGCCTTCGGCGGAGTAGTCACCAACCTCAAGCCAGTCTAAAATTAATTTCCGGCCTAAAGCCCCCGCGGCATGCTTCAAACTCTCAATGACCGAGATGTAGACGTCCGAGAGGACGTAATCACCGGTCTTAAAATATTTACCCGCTACACCAATCCGCAACTCCTTAGTCGAAGTCTTCATCCGCTCCACCATCCGCCGCCAGTCCTTCAAATCTTCTTGTCGCGGTTTAATTTTCAAAAGTTTTAAAACCGTGCTACTCAACCCATCTTTTTCAAAATTCAAAGGGATATCATAGATGTTATCCACGTCCGGCGCGGAGATAATGTTTTCGGTTGGCACATTACTCGAGAAGGCAAGCTTCTCTTTGCGCTTGTGGTCGAGTGGTCGATCACTCCGCGCAATAATAATATCTGGGTGAATGCCGTAAGAGTTGATGGCCCGCACGGCATATTGGGTCGGCTTGGTCTTCATCTCGCCGACCTTATTGGGAATCGGCAAATAACTAACCAGTACAAATAGCACATCATTGGGATTCTTCAACTTAAGCACCCGCGCCGCCTCGAAGAAGATACTGTTTTGATATTCGCCCACCGTCCCGCCAATCTCAATAATCGAGATATCGGCCTTGGTCTTATCCGTCGAGCGCTTGATCCGCCGAAGAATCTCCTCCGAGATATAGGGTACGGGGTCAACACACTTGCCCCCATAACCCAAGGCCCGCTCCTTGTCGATCACATACTTATAGACCATGCCACTCGTCATATAATTCTCGGCGGGGATACTGATGTCGAGGAAGCGTTCATAATTGCCCATGTCTTGATCACACTCGAGTCCCGAATCTAAAACAAAAACTTCCCCATGTTCAATGGGGTTCATCGTGCCGGCGTCAACATTTAAGTACGGGTCGATCTTGAGCGGATTAATCCGGAAGCCACGAGCGGAGAGAATCTTGCCTAAGGATGAGGTCGTGACCCCCTTGCCCACTCCGGACATCACCCCGCCAATAACGAAAATGTATTTATGCTGATTCACGATCAATTAATTACGCAAGTGTTTCCGAATAGCGAAGAGACTCGCCAAGATACTCACCACCGCCCCCGAGCCAAGGACCACCCCCGCTAGATAAGCGAAGTGGTCGAGGTAATAAGTGACCAGATTGACGCTACCGGCAATGCCCGAAGTGGTATTGCGAAGCCAGATCACCGCCGGATAGAGGAGGAAGAGCGCGAGGAGCGAGGCGAAGAGGCCAGCGATGAGACCCTCAATAATGAAAGGCCCGCGAATATAACGGTTATCGGCACCAACGAGCCTCATGACCGAGATCTCTTCGCGCGAGATATAGATCGCGAGCGAGACGGTGTTGAAGGTGACAACAAGGGAGAGGAAGAGGAAGAGGAGAGCGAGCGCGCTCCCGACGCGCCGGGTGGCATCAATCACCTTGGCCAGCGCTTCGACGGTCGCCTTCTTGAAGTTGATCTGGTAGATGATACCCCGACCGCCAGAGCCTTGCCCGACTATCGGCGGGGAGAGCGCGTTGTCGGCCCGGAGGAAAGCGGCAATGTTCTCATATTGTGAGGGGTCGGTGGCCTCAATGTTGAGCCGCGCGCCGAAAGGGTTCCCCACCTCCTCGAGCGACTGCTTGATGAGATCGTTGTCGGCATTGCGTTGTTTGAAATCAGCATACTCCTCATCGCGCGAGCGGTAGACCACTTGCTTCACTTCCGGCAAGGCCGAGAGCTCCTGCTTCACGGCCAAGACCTCGGCCTCGGTTGCGGTGGGCTGGAAGGAGACGCTGATATCCACCTTGGCCTTAATCTCTTCGAGTGAGGCACCAAGATAAGCTTGGGCTAAAATGAGCCCGCCGATGACGAAGAGCGTGACGGTGAGGACAATAATGGACGAGAGCGAGACAACGCCACTGCGCCAAAAGTTGATGAACCCCGACCGCACGATTCGTTTAACATTCGCGAGCATAATTTATTAAGTATAACTATAACATAACCTCTTATCCACAGGCACTTGACTTATCCCGAGGGGCGACTATAATGATGTGTACAAATGGCTTCGGCCCGACTCTGTCGCAAGACAGAGGAAAGAAATTTAAGAAACTCAAGGCATCAAAGCCTTGAGTTTCTTGGTTAATTCGCGGAAGTGA